>JAFAUV010000317.1 GCA_019243075.1 Bradyrhizobium sp. | reverse complement strand
GTCACCGCCTGCGCCATCTGCGGCTCCGATCTGCACATCTATGACGGCGTCATCCCGACGATGGAGCGCGGCGACGTGCTCGGCCACGAAACCATGGGCGAGGTCGTGGAGGTCGGCAGCGGCAACACCAAGCTGCGCAAGGGCGATCGGGTGGTCGTGCCGTTCACGATCTCCTGCGGCGAGTGCTTCTTCTGCAGAAACGGTCATTTCTCGGGCTGTGAGCGGTCGAACCCGAACGCCGAGATGGCGTCGAAGCTCTGGGGCCATTCCCCGGCCGGGCTGTTCGGCTATTCGCACCTGCTGGGCGGCTATCCCGGCGGGCAGGCGGAGTACCTCCGGGTGCCGTATGCCGATGTCGGGCCGATCAAGGTGCCGGAAGGGCTGACCGACGAGCAGGTGCTGTTCCTGTCCGACATCTTCCCGACCGGCTACATGGGTGCGGAATTCTGCAACATCCAGCCGGGCGACACGATCGCGATCTGGGGCTGCGGCCCTGTTGGTCAACTGGCGATCCGCAGCGCCTTCCTGCTCGGCGCCGAGCGGGTGATCGCCATCGACACCGTGCCCGAGCGGCTCGCGCTCGCAAGCTCTTCCGGCGCCATCACGCTCGATTTCAGGAAAGAAGACATCTACGACCGCATCCAGGATTTGACGCACGGCCGCGGCGCGGATGCCTGTATCGACGCGGTAGGCACCGAGCCGGACATCCGCTCCGGTTTCGATGCCGTCGTGGACCGCGCCAAGACGGCGATCTATCTCGGCACCGACAGCCCGCACGTGCTGCGCCAGGCCATCCATTGCTGCCGGAATTTCGGCACGGTCTCGATCGTCGGCGTCTATGGCGGCTTCCTCGACAAGATCCCGATGGGCAGCGCGATCAACCGCGGCCTTACCTTCAGGATGGCGCAGACGCCGGTGCAGCATTACATGCCGAAGCTGATGGAGCGGATCGAAAAGGGCGACATCGATCCGTCTTTCGTGATCACGCATCGCGCGACGCTCGAGCAAGGCCCCGAACTGTACAAGACATTCCGCGCCAAGGAAGACGGCTGCATCAAGGTGGTCATGAAGCCGTTTGGCTGAAGGAGATGGCAGCGATGAGCAAGGTAAAGGCGGTCAAAGACCACGTGACGGGCAAGGCCAAGCGCCTGACCGGCGAAGTGCTCGGCGACCAGAAGCTGCACGATGAGGGCAAGGCGCAGGAGCAAGAGGGCCGCGAGGAAAGCGAGCAAGCGGGCAAGATCAAGCCGCTGGGCAACCTCGATCAGTTGACTTGATCGGCTCGCGGCCTGCGACATGCGTCAACCCAAATCGAACTGGGTCGCGGCCGCCCAGCTTGGAATTCTCAGCAGCAGCTTCTCGACCATCGTCAGCCATCTGTTCGCGGCGCATCTCGGCCGCGACGCGTGGGTCGACTGGATGACGGTCGCCGCGATCCCCCTCGGCGACGCAGCGCTGAGCGCGGAACCTCGATGGGACGCCGTGCTCGCCGGCGTGGCGTTTCATCAATGGGCCGACTTTTCGTGGGCCCTGGTGTTCTTCGGCCTGTTTGGCCGCTGGACGGCTGCGCTGTCGCCGCTGCAGATTTTTCTGCTGGCGATGCCGGGGGCCGTGTTCTCCTCCGCCAGCGAATGGTTTGTGCTGGTGCCGCTGTTCCCGTTTTGGCAGCCGCTGTTCACGCTGCAACAGCCTTATTGGATCGGCTTGCTGGTTCACATGACGTCGGCTTCGATGTATCCGCTGTTCGCGTGGTTGCGGTGGCCATTTGGCGAGGCACCTCCGACATCCGATGTCCGCATGGCCAGGGCGTGGGGTGGTGGCGGCTTGGCTCTCATCGGCGTTCTGGCAGTGATTGCCGCCTCAAGCCGGCAAGGGCGGGATTTTCCATGGATCGGCGGCGACCGCGAGGCCGACCAGGCCTACATCCGCCATATGACGGCGCATCATGCCCAGGGCATCGAGCTCGCAAGACTTGGCGCCGAACGCGCCCGGGACTCGCATCTTCAGGCCTTGGCGCGCCTGATGACGGCGAGCCAGGCCGGCGAGAACAGAATTTTCGACGGCTGGTGGCGCAGCTGGTTCGTGCTCGCCATGCCGGAATGTACCGCCCAGGAGCGCGCCGACATGCCCGGCTACCTCACACCTGCACAGATGCTGGAAGCCCGTTCGGCCGCGCCGAACCAGTTCGACGGCATCTTCATTCGACTGATGACAATCCATCATGCCGGTGCGGTGCGGATGGCGGACCAGGAATGGCACGGCAGCGGCGACGATCCGAGGCTGAAGATCATGGCCCATGCCATCCGCCATGAGCAGCAGGGCGAGATCGCGCTGATGCATGGCGCCGAGGGCCTTGGCGCGGTGTCGATCGCCACGCGCAACATGTTCGCCGACAAGGTCAATTGATCGCGCACGCCGTTGAGGTGGAGACTGGACCCTGTGCGGAAGCCTGAATCACCCGGAACGCGCGTCGGCTACTCCGGACGCCAGAGCTCGAACAGTTGTTCGGCTTCCATCACGGCGATCTGCTCGTGCAGACGCGTCCGATACATGGTCATCAGCGCATCGTGTCCTTCATCCGAGGAGCTGCAAAGCGCGTCCTCGACGATCACGATCCGAAAGCCGAGATCGACGGCACCGAGCACGGTGGCAAGCACGCAGACGTCGGTCTCCGCCCCGCTCACCACGATGGTCCCCACCCCTTTTCCGACCAAGAGATCATAGAGGCCCGACTGGGCGAATGCGGAATAGAACGGCTTATCCACGACGATGGCCGGCGGCACATAACGGGCCATGGCCGGCACGAGATCAAGCTCGTCGCCCCGGAGATGCTGGCGCGTCGCTCGCTCCCAGCGCCGAAAATAGTGCTGCCATTGCCCGGGTCTGTCCTCGGCGCGCTGCGGGGTGATGAAGCGGGTGAAAATGGTCCGCTCCGGATAGCGGCTCACGATCGCATCGATCGTCGGCAGCACTCTTTCCATCCAAGGAGTCTCCCACAGACCGCCCTTCGCAAAGATATTCTGCATATCGGTGCAGAGATGCGCGGCCCGGGAAATCTCCTGCATCGGACGTTTGCCTCCTTTCGAGTAACCAAATGAACCGCCGAAGCAGGCCCATTCGCCTCTCGGCGCAAGGTTTGCCGTCAACAAATGATGATCGTCGGAGTTCCTAACAGCTCCGCCGCGGCCATTCCGGCATGACGTGGCGGACGCAAGTAGGAACGTAGCGATACGCTCGGAATTGGTCGATCATGCCGATCCACTCTGGGGCGTCTGCTCCGACATCCGTCGAATGCGCCTTTGGTCCCATGATGCCGAATGAGCTCCATCATGCAAACGGGCTTTGCATACACCAAATTCGCCGATCGCCTGACGAGCATCGCCGAGTTGTCGGACGCCGACCTCGAGCTTCTCACGGCCATGCCGAGCGCGATCGGTCATTTTGCGCCACATGAGCAGCTGCTCCGCAGGTCGGATCGTCCGACCCGCTGTTGCCTGCTGCTGCAAGGCTATCTCTGCTGGAAGGATGACAATGACGGCCAGATCACCTCGATCTATGTGCCCGGCGATGTCCCCGATCTTCATACCATCGTCGTGCCGCGGCTCGATGCGCGGCTGACCGCACTTGGGCCAGCCGTGGTCGCCTTCGTGCCTCATGCATTCTTCCACGAGATATCGTCATCATCGCCGAGCCTGCAGCGCGCGCTTCAGCTCCTTGGGCATGCCGAGGCCTCCTGCTTGCGCAACTGGATCATCAATCTGGGAAGCCGGGACTCGCTCAGCCGGGTGGCGCATCTGATGTGCGAGATCGCCGTGCGCCTTCAGGCAGTCGGCCTGGCGAAGGACGACCGCTTTGCTTCGCCCTTCACCCAATCCGACCTGGCGTTGGCCTGCGCGATCTCTCCCGTTCACGCCAATCGCGTCATTCAGGATTTGCGACGCAGGCAGGTCCTGAGATGGCAGTCCCGGACCATCACGATCAGCGACTGGCAAGCCCTTTCCCGCATCGCCTGCTTCGAATCCGACTATCTCGGCCTACGCACTCACGCCGCACCAGCGCCCCGCCGGCCGCCGCCCTCCATCGCCGCTCCCGGGGAGATCGCCACCGCCGGTTGAGAAGCCTGGTCGGCGGTCGGCTCGATGTTTTCAGTTCTTTCGGAGATTGCCGATCGGATCTCCGTCACGACTCCATGCCAATCGCCGGCGATATGTTGCCGAAACAGCCGAGCGCTCGGATACCACAGCGTCTCGCCACCGGAAGCCGGCCAGCGCCAATCGCAGTCCGCGTGCAGCATGATCCAGGTCTCGCAACCGAGCGCGCCCGAGAGATGGGCGACCATGGTGTCAGGGCAAACGCACAGGTCGAGGCTCAGCAGGCGATCGGCCAGCGAGCCGATGTCCGGCGTGCTGATATCGATAGCTCCGATTTCGCCGGCCGCGCCGGCCGGAGTTCCCCGCTGCAGCGAATAGAGTTGAACCCCCGCGCAGTCGAGCACCTTCAGCAGCCGTGACGGAATGGCCCGGCGCCGGTCCCAGTCCCCGGCGTTCCAGACCAGGCCCACCGAAAGGCTACGGGCGTCGGTGCTTGGCTTCCGGCCATCGCGCCGCCTCATCTTGATATAAGGGCTCTGCATCCGGACCTGCTCGCGCGACGCTCGGATGGCGTGCGGGATCTCCATGATTTCGATGTCGACGTCGAATCCTGCGTCAGGCGTTCCATCGTGCAACGAGAGAGCCCGGTCCACCCCTTCGAGGGTCTCGACGAGGGACAGCAGCTCAGGCTGGCACCAGACCACGACCTCGGCCGCCAGCCGCCGCAGTGGCGCCAGAAATCGGGCAAACTGGATGGTGTCGCCGAGCCCGTGATAGCAACGCACGAGAACGCGCCGGCCCGCCAGCGGCTCGCCACGCCAGATCCGCTGAAGATGGCGCGGGCCTTCGTGCTTGGCGGGACCCGCACGGCCGATCAGGGCAAGATCACGATCGCTGATTTCCCACGCGCGCGCGAAGTCGCCGGCGCGCATCGCGGCGATCCAGTCGCGCGCCGCCACGACCGCATCCGCGCCGGCAGGGTCTTCAATGCGACGAGCGGCGGACAAATTTGTGGAAGCGGCTGACTTTGCCGTCCTTGGTGCGATCCTGGTAGAGAAACTCGAGATCCGACTCGTCGAATTTCTGGAAGAACTCGTCCCAATCGATGTCGTCCAATCCTTTGTCCTTCGGACCGAAATCGATGCGAAGAATGCCGGCATGGCCGTCCTCTTCCGTCGCTTTCACGGTTGCGGGACGTCCATCCCGGTCTGTCGCCCATTTCCGGATGGTGTCGTGATCCGTTGTCGTGTGGCTTTCGCTCATCCTCGCCTCCGCGCTTGGTTGGGCCCGATTTCATGACCGGCAACGCATGGGCGGAGAAACGCACCATGCATGGTTTCGTTCTTATCAGCGAAATCGCGTCGATCATCTTCTTCATCTTCTTCTTTCCGAAACGTTCCCTCATCGCCCCGTCGGATTCTATCCTGGATTAAGCTTTTCCGATTTTGCGGGACTTATTGTTTCGTTGCCGCCTGGGCGGGGCGGGGCAGACTGGAACGAACCAATCGACCGCACGTTCGCGAGGTACTTACGTTCAACCGCGATCGATGGAGCAAGATGGCCGATGCATTCACGGCTTCAAGACAGGCGCCGGGTGCGCGTCGGCATCGTCGGAGTAGGCAATTGCGCCAGTTCGTTTGTGCAAGGCCTTGCCTACTACAGGCACGCCAAATCCAACGAGCCGGTGCCCGGGCTGATGAATGTCGATCTCGGCGGCTATCACGTCAGCGACGTCGAGATCTCCTCTGCCTTCGATGTCAATGCCGAGAAAGTCGGCCTTGACGTCGCCGAGGCGATTTACACCAAGCCGAATAATACCCACCGCTTCGCCGCTGTTCCGAAGACCGGCGTCCCCGTTCAGCGCGGTCCCGTGCTTGACGGCGTCGGCCGCTACCTGGAGGACGATGTTCCGGTGGACGACTGCCCCGAATGCGATGTCACCGAGATCCTGCAGAAATCGCGGACCGATGTCGTGGTGTCCTATCTTCCCGTGGGTTCCCAGCAGGCAAGCGAATGGTATGCGCAACGCGCCATCGAGGCCGGCTGCGGCTTCGTCAACTGCATTCCGGTATTCCTCGCTTCGCATGCCGACTGGCGCCGCCGCTTCGAGCAAGCCGGGCTGCCCATCATCGGCGACGACATCAAGAGCCAGGTCGGCGCCACCATTCTGCACCGCGTTCTCGCCAATCTGTTCAAGGAGCGCGGCGTGCGGCTCGATCGTACCTATCAGCTGAATTTCGGCGGCAACACCGATTTCAAGAACATGCTCGAGCGCGAACGCCTGACTTCCAAGAAGATTTCCAAGACTCAGGCCGTGACCAGCCAATTTGCCGTCCCGCTCGAGGAAGACAACATTCATGTCGGGCCGAGCGATCACGTGCCCTGGCTCACCGACCGCAAGCTCGCCTATATCCGCCTGGAGGGCACCACGTTCGGCGGGGTGCCGTTGAATGCCGAAGTCCGGCTGGAAGTCTGGGATTCCCCCAATTCCGCGGGCGTGGTGATCGACGCCGTGCGATGCGCCAAGCTCGCCATGGATCGCGGGATCGCGGGCGCGCTGAACGGACCCTCCAGCTATTTCATGAAGTCGCCGCCGCAACAGTTCAGCGACGAGGAAGCGCGTTTGCAGACGCGCGCTTTCATCGACGCGAAGGCGTAACGATGGTGAAAACCATTCATCTGGTACGCCATGGTCACCATGCCCTGCTGGCAGGCGTGCTCTGCGGCCGCCTGCCCGGTGTCGAACTCGACGAGCTCGGCTGCCACCAAATGTCGGTTTGCGCAGTAAGTCTCTTCCCTCCGCCCACCGCCGTTCAATCGAGCCCGCAGCAGCGGGCGCTGCAATCGGCGTCCATCCTCGCCAGGCATCATGGTCTTGCCGTCGAAACCGTGGCCGCGGTCGACGAGATCGACGTCGGGGAATGGAGTGGGCGCTCCTTTGACGCGCTAAATCGGGATCCCGATTGGCATCGATGGAACAACCGGCGGGGATCAAGCCGCCCGCCGGACGGCGAAAGCATGCTGTGCCTGCAACGACGGGTCGTGCAGCACCTCGAACAGCTCCGCGACGATGCCGGGGATGGCACGATTGCCATCGTCAGCCATGCGGAGCCCATTCGCGCTGCGCTGCTGCACTATGCCGATATCGCGCTCGACCAGTTTCTCTCGATCACCGTAGATCCGGCGAGCGTCAGCACGCTCTGCTTCGACCGCCGCGGCGTCCATATCTCGCGGATCAACCAGAGGGTAGCGGTGTGAAGATCGTCATCTTCGGGCTTACGATCTCCTCTTCCTGGGGCAACGGCCACGCAACGCTGTGGCGCGGGCTGTGCAAGAACCTCATTGCTCTCGGCCACCAGGTGGCTTTCTTCGAGCGCGATGTCCCCTATTACGCCGACGCCAGGGATTTCTCCGAATTGCCCGGCGGCCGCCTCGAACTTTACCGGAGCTGGGAGGACGTCAGCTCGACGGCACGCATCGACATCATCGAGGCTGACGCTGCGATCGTGACATCCTATTGTCCCGACGCGCGCCACGCATCCAGGCTGATTCTTGATTGTTCCGCCGCTCTGCGCGTCTTCTATGATCTCGATACGCCCATCACGCTTGCGAAGCTTAGGGCCGGCGAGACGGTCCCCTATATCGGCCCCGATGGTCTCGCAGACTTCGATCTGGTCCTGAGCTTCACCGGCGGCGAATCCGTATTTCAGGAATTCCGGCGGCTGCTCGGCGCAGGCCGCATCGAAGCGTTGTACGGTCATGTCGATCCCGACGTACACCGGCCCGCTCCGCCACAGCCGCATTATCGCGCCGATCTCTCCTATCTCGGAACCTATTCCCAGGATCGGCAGCAGGCGCTGGAATCGCTCTTCGTCGCCTCCGCCCATGCGCGGCGGGACCTTCGTTTCCTGATCGGCGGCGCGCAATATCCGCAGGATTTTCCCTGGTCGCCGAACATCTATTTCGTTCGTCATCTGCCTCCATCCGAGCACGCGGCCTTCTTCGCTTCCTCGCGCCTGACGCTGAACGTCACGCGCCAGGCCATGGCGCAGATGGGCTGGTGTCCTTCGGGTCGCCTGTTCGAGGCCGCCGCTTGCGGTGCTCCGCTCGTGAGCGACCCGTGGGACGGGATCGGGGATTTCTTCGAACCGGGCGCAGAGATGCTGCTGGCGCGCGACCGGCAGGATGTATTGGCTGCGCTCGAGCGCGACGATGGCGAGTTGCGGCGCATGGCTCGACGCGCGCGGGAGCGCACGCTCGAGCAACACAGTTCGGGAAAGCGGGCGCGGGAGCTCGTTCGGCTGCTCGAATCGGCGTCATCGCGCGGCGCCCAATCCGCGCTTCAGGAGGTCTGACATGTGGGGCGTGGTTCCGGCAGCCGGCCGCGGCAGCCGCATTCAACCGCTGGCTTTCTCGAAGGAGCTGCTTCCGGTGGGCAGCCGCAGCGACAAGGGCACCGACCGGCCCTGTGCCGTGGCGGAATATCTGGTCGAGCGCTTGATCCTCGGCGGCGCCGACAAGATCTGCTTCGTCATCTCGCCGGGCAAATCTGACATCCTCGAATATTTCGGCGACTGCTATGGTAGCGCGAAACTCGCTTATGTCGTCCAGCCCCAGGCGCTCGGTCTCTGCGATGCCGTGTTCAGGGCAAGCACGGTCGTCGGAGCGCGGGACGACGTTCTGGTCGGGTTGCCGGATACGGTCTGGTTTCCGAAATCCGCGCTCGGCGCGTTGCCCGATGCCGCTCTGTCGTTCCTGCTGTTTCCGGTCGAGCATCCCGAATTCTTCGATGCCGTCGTGCTCGAGGGCGAGCAGGTCAAGGAGATCCAGGTCAAGAAGCCGGACGCCGCTTCGAACTGGATATGGGGCGCGTTCAGGATGTCGCCGTCGGGATTTCACGATCTTCGTCTGCTGTGGGAGAAGCGCGGATGCGAGGATGAATATTTTGGCACGCTGGTGAACAGCTATCTCGCGGCCGGCGGCAGCGGGATCGGGATCAAGGCTGGCGAATCCTACGTCGACGTCGGCACCATCGACGGCTATCGCACGGCGATCGCGCTGCTTGCCGCGACGTCGGAGCGCGACAACCCTCGCTTCCGGCTCCCTGTGGCCTCCACGTCTGACGCCAAGTCCGACGCCAAGTCCACGCATGCGTTCGACGGAGGGTTGACGTGACCGCGATGCTTTCCAAGGACGAGATCCGACAGCGCGTCGATGCGCTCGGTCCCTGGTTTCACAACCTCGATCTCAATGGCGTGCGAACCGCGCCGAGCCATTTTCTCGGCGACTATCCGAATGTGAAGTGGCGGCGATTCTCGTCCGTCATCCCCGACAGCCTGGAAGGCAAATCGGTGCTCGACATCGGCTGCAATGCCGGCTTCTACGCCATGGAAATGAAACGCCGCGGCGCCGAGCGCGTTCTGGGGCTGGACACCGACGACGAATACCTCGAGCAGGCGAAATTCGCAGCCGGCGTCAAGGGACTGAAGATCGAGTTCCGAAAGCTCTCTGCCTATGACGTCGGTCAGCTTGGCGAGCGCTTCGACCTCGTGATCTTCATGGGCGTGCTCTATCACCTGCGCTACCCCCTGCTCGCGCTCGATCTCATCCATGAACACGTCGCCCGCGATCTCCTGCTGTTCCAGTCGATGCAACGCGGCGACAGCCGGGTCGACCGGCTCGAGACGAATTACGACTTCTGGACGACCGGGCAGTTCGACAGCCCGGGCTATCCAAAGCTGCACTTCATCGAGCACCGCTACGCCGACGACCCCACCAATTGGTGGGCGCCGAACCGCGCCTGCGTCGAAGCGATGCTGCGCAGCGCCGGCTTCGTCATCGCCGCCCATCCCGAGGACGAAGTCTATCTCTGCCGGAAGGGAGCAAGGCCGCGGCTCGAAGAGCTCGGCTCTCCATTGCGGAGCCGTGCGAGATGATCGAGGCTGCAAAGATCTGGAACGAACCCAACAACAAGTCGCATTGGGATCTGCAGCTTGACCCTGACTGGAGTCAGTTTGCAGCCATGGCGATCGCCGCGGGCAAGGCCATCCGTTCGGTTCATTCCCGCCTCGCGCGGGTGCTGGGCGGCATCTCCCCGATCGATCCGCATTTCCTCGCGAACATGAAAGCCAAGGGCGTTCTTGAACATGTCGATGCGGTCGCGGTTCATGGATTTCCGCTCGATTGGAACCGGTGGAAGATCGACCAGTGGCCGGACAAGCTTGCCGAGATCCGGCAGGTGGTTTCGCTGCCGGTGTGGGTGACCGAGGTCGGCGTATCATCGTTCGGTGCCGACGAGGTGCAGGACTGGGGTGTGCGGCGCACCGCGCGGCTTCTGGCCGGCCGGACTCCACGCATTCACTGGTACAGCCTCTACGATCTGCCATCCACCTGGGAGGCGACGACGCGGCACAAGGAAGCGGAGGGCTCGTCCTATTACCGGCACTTCCACATGGGCCTGTTGCGCGAGGACGGCTCGCCAAAACCGGCGCTGAAAACCTTTGGGCAATATTCCGATGTGATGGGATTGTGCCAATGGTTCCACTTCGAGGACCATCGCCTGAACGATGCCGTCCAATGGATGCGCCGCCTGGGTGTGAGGCAGGTCAGGACAGGTCTATCCTGGGCGGACAGCTTTCGCCCGAATGCGCTCGACTGGTTCGACCGTCAGATGGACGCGCTCGCCGAATTCGACGTGACGCTGACATTCTGCTTCACGCCGGAACATCGCGGCATCGCGCCCCATCACACCAGCCCGCCGCTGGACCCGCATGAATTTGCCGATTTCTGCGCCCGGATGGTCCGACGCTATTGCATGACGACGGGCGTTGCGGCCAGCGCGCTCGCGCAGACGGCAACGGAGATGGCACCGACATGCGAGCCGTGATCCTGGTGATGGATTCCGTCGGCATCGGCGGTGCTCCCGATGCCGCGCATTATGGCGACCTGGGAGCCGACACGGTCGGCCACATCGCCGAGGCTTGCGCGCGCAGTTGCGCCGACAGCGAGCAGCGCGCCGGACCGCTGCGCTTGCCCCATCTGGTCAAGCTGGGCCTCGGCGAGGCCTGTTGCCTTGCCACGGGCAGGCGCCCACTGGGCCTGGAGCACCCGAGCCATCCTGCCGCGCAATTCGGATCCGCCTGTGAGCAGTCGAGAGGGAAGGACACGCCATCGGGCCATTGGGAGATCGCCGGCGTGCCGGTGAGCTTTGACTGGGGCTATTTTCCGAGGACCGTACCCTGCTTTCCGACGGAGTTGGTCGCCGCGCTTTGCGAGCAGGCCGGGCTGCCGGGCATCCTCGGCGACTGCCACGCCTCGGGAACGGATATCATCGAACGCCTCGGCTACGCGCATATGACCACCGGGCGGCCGATCTGCTACACTTCGGCCGACAGCGTATTCCAGATCGCGGCGCACGAGGAAAGCTTTGGGCTCGAACGTCTTTATGAGATTTGCGCCACTGCGCGGCGCCTGGTCGATCCCCTCAATATCGGCCGCGTGATCGCGCGGCCGTTCACCGGCACGCCAGGCGGTTTCAAGCGAACCGCAAACCGGCGCGACTTTGCGGTGCCGCCGCCCGAGGACACGGTGCTGGATGCGGCCGAGCAGACCGGCCGCGACATCATCACGATCGGCAAGATTGCCGATATCTTCAGCCATCGTGCGACCGGTCTCAACAAGAAGGCGGCGGACAACGACGCGCTGTTCGACCGTACCCTGGAAGGGCTCGATCAATTGTGCGATGGCGGATTGCTGTTTGCCAATTTCGTGGACTTTGACACGATCTATGGACACCGCCGCGACGTGAGCGGCTATGCGGCCGCGCTGGAAGCGTTCGATCGGCGCCTCCCGGAGCTGCTGGCGCGGTTGCGGGCCGACGATCTGCTGCTCATCACCGCCGATCACGGTTGCGATCCGACCTGGCCGGGCACCGATCATACCCGCGAGCAGATTCCGATTTTGGTCGCGTGCGGGCAGGAGATGCCGACGATCGGCAGGCGATCCGGCTTTGCCGACATCGGCGCCACCGTTGCGCGGCATCTCGAACTGCCTCCGCTCCCGCACGGCGCGCCGTTTTGAAGAGCGCGGCGTTGGCCGATTCACCTGGGTTATTCACCCAGGTTAGAGAAATTTTCGTTTGTACGTTGGGCAGGAACGAACATACCTCGCGCCGCTTCTTACTTCACAAGTGACCGGCGCGCACCGCAGATCACGGATCCCAGCCACGAGCGCGCATCAACTCCGACATCGAACGATGGCGAAATCGTTCATAACGGCCAGGGAGCGCTGCCGAATGACGCGGGTGCTGATCACAGGAGGTGCAGGCTTCATCGGCTCGCATGCCGCGGCTGCCCTGCTCAAAGCCGGATATGACGTGCGCGTTCTGGACAGCCTTTCGCCTCAGGTTCACGGCTTGAAGCGGCAGCGACCCTCGTATTTGAGCCGCGAGGCCGAGCTCATCGTCGGCGACATCACCGACGCGCCTGCGATCGACCGAGCGCTGCGCGGCGCCGACATGGTGCTGCATCTGGCCTCGAGCGTCGGCGTCGGCCAGAGCATGTACGACATCGAGCCTTATGTCAGAATCAACGAGCTCGGCACCGCCACGCTGCTCCAGGCGCTGGCAAAGCGCCCCGTGGCGCGCCTCGTCGTCGCCTCATCCATGAGCGTCTATGGTGAAGGCGCGTGCCGCTCGACCAGTGGCGAAACGGTCGCACCGGGCGAACGCTCGGTCGATCAGTGCGGGGCCGGCGATTGGGAGTTGCGCGATACCCGTGGCCGGCCGCTCGAACCAATTCCAACGCCGGAGATCAAGCAACCGACACTGAGCTCGATCTACGCCCTGAACAAATACGCACAAGAGCGCATGTGCCTGATCGTCGGCAACGCCTACGGCATTCCGACGATCGCGCTGCGGTTTTTCAACGTCTACGGTCCTCATCAGGCATTGTCCAATCCCTATACGGGCGTGCTTGCGATCTTCGCCGCGCGTCTGCTCAATCGCCGGCCGCCGCTCGTGTTCGAGGACGGATTGCAGCGGCGCGACTTCGTTCATGTGCAGGACGTGGCTCGCGCCTGCCGGCTCGCGCTCGAGACCGATCGCAGCAACGACGTGTTCAATATCGGCTCCGGCCAAAGTCGCACCATCCTGTCCGTCGCGCGCGATCTGGCGCGGGTGATGGGACGCGCCGACATCGCGCCGACGATAACGGGGAAGTACCGCGCCGGAGATATCCGCCATTGTTTCGCCGACCTGGAGAAAAGCAGCGCTCTGCTCGGCTTCAGGCCCCGTGTTGCGTTCGACGAGGGCCTTGCGGAGCTCGCGGATTATCTGGCCGACCAGATCGCCGACGATCAGGCGGAAAGGGCGACCCGGGAACTGCTGCAGCGAGGACTGGTGGCATGACGCGCGACATCGATACGCGACCGGTGCTGATCACCGGGGGCTGCGGCTTCATCGGCTGCAACCTGGCTGACCGGCTCGCCCATGACGGCAATAACGTGCTCGCGTTCGACAATCTGGCGCGGGCCGGTGTGCGCGAGAACGCGCACTGGCTGAAGTCACACCATGGCGATCGCGTCAGGATCGCGGTCGGCGACATCCGTGATCCCATTTCGGTCATCGATGCCGTCCGCGAAGCGCGGGCGGTGCTCCATCTCGCCGCGCAGGTCGCCGTAACCAGCAGTGTCGAAGGCCCGCTTGACGATTTCGAGATCAACGCGCGGGGCACGGTAAATATCCTGGAGGCGGTTCGGCTTCACAACAGCGACGTCCCCTTCATTTTCGCGTCCACCAACAAGGTCTATGGGCGTCTGATCAGCGACCTGCAGATCGAACGTTCCGGGCTGCGTTATATCCCATCGGATCCCGCGCTGGCGGGGGGGATCGCGGAATCTGCGCCATTGGATTTCTACAGCCCCTATGGCTGCTCCAAGGGAGCGGCCGATCAATATGTCCGCGACTATTCCCGGGTGTTTGGGTTGCGCGCGGCGGTGCTGCGCATGAGCTGCATCTACGGGCCGCGGCAGTTCGGCAATGAGGACCAGGGCTGGATCGCGCATTTCGTGTTGTCCGCGCTGCGGGGCGAGCCGCTGACAATCTACGGCAACGGGTATCAGGTCCGCGATGCGCTCTTCGTTTCGGATGCCGTCGAGGCCTGGATCGCCGTCCTGCGCGACATCGACATTGCACGCGGGCGCATCTTCAATCTGGGCGGCGGCACAGCAAATTCGATCAGCCTGCTGGAGCTGATCGGTCTGATCGAACGGCTGACCGGCCACGTCGTGCAGCATGGTTTCGCGGACTGGCGGCCGGGCGACCAGCCCTGGTACGTGACCGACATCGCCGCCCTGTCTTCGACGGTCGGGTGGACCCCGAAGGTTGGACTGGAGCGGGGACTGGCGCAGCTGCAGGAATGGCTACGGAGTCGGACTCGCAGTCCCACGGATACGCGTGAGGCCTTCGCATGACCCGCGTCGCGCTCATCAATCCGAACTGGAACTTCGATGGCAGCATCTATTTCGGCTGCCGGTCGCCGCATCTGCCGCTCGAGCTCGGGATTTCCCGCCACTACCTCGAACAAGCAGGCCATGCCTGCCTGCTGCTGGATGCCCACATGTTCGATCTTTCGCTGCATGACCTGGAAGCGGAATTGAATGGCTTTCGAGCGGACATCATCGTGGTCACCACCGCGCCGACCTATCTGTTCTGGCGCTGCGCGCCGCCGGAGCTTCGGGTGCCGCAGCAACTCACCTTCGCGCTGCGGGACTTCGCTCCGGTCCTGGTTGCGGTGGGACCGCATGGCTCGACCACACCGCGCGCCGCGCTGAAGAAGCTCGCGGTCGATTTCGTGGTGATGGGCGAGTGCGAGCACGCGCTGTTGCGGCTCGCCGATGGTGGACGCGACTTTGCCGGATTGTGCTTCGCCGAGGGCGGCAGGCTCCGCGTCAATGGCGGACCGCAAGCCGTAAACTTTGCCGATCAGCCGGCGCTCGATTGGCCTGTCGAAATGGTGCGCCGCCATCGGCATCACCATCACCGTTTTGAGGCGGCGCCGGATGGCCCCGGCGCCGAGGTCGAGGCCTCGCGCGGCTGCCCCTATCATTGCACATTCTGCGCCAAGGAGAATTTCCGCAACGCTTATCGAAAGCGGCCAGCGCGCGTGATCCTCGACGAGATCGATGGCTTTCGCGAACAGGGCGTGGAATACATCTATTTCGTCGACGAAATCTTCCTCCCCGATGTCGAATTGCTGCGCGGGCTGGTTTCACGCGGCCTGAAATTCGGCATTCAAACCCGTATCGACCTCTGGAAGCCGCCAATGCTCGAGCTGCTCGGGCGCGCCGGATGCGTCTCGATCGAGGCCGGGGTCGAAAGTCTGACACCGGAGGGCCGCGCCGCGCTCGCCAAGAACTGCAAGATGACGACCGACCAGCTTGCCGATCGCCTCATCGAGGCCCGCCGGCATGTTCCGTTCGTCCAAGCCAACCTGATCGAGGTGCCGCAGGACGAGGATCCGGTGGTGCAGCGCTGGCGCCGCAGGATGCAGGAAGCCGGGGTTTGGGCCAACGACCCGGTGCCGCTCTACCCCTATCCCGGTTCGCCGGATTACCGGAAGCTGTGGGGCGAACCCGACGACATCGCGTGGGAACGCGCGCACGCGCATTATCTCGCGATGTTCAATCGGTTCAGCGATATCCAGGACGAGCGTCCCGCGCCGCTGAGCGCCCTCGAAATCAAGGTCGCGTGATGAGCGGGCCCTCGACCAGGACCATTCTGATGACCGCCGACAGCGTGGGCGGCGTCTGGACCTATGCCACGGGCTTGGCGTCGGCGCTGGCGGCATCCGGTGCGAATGTGTGTCTCGTGACCATGGGTCCGAGACCGCGAACCGACCAGCGCGCGATGGTGTCGGAGGCGGTGCGGCTGATCGAGAGCGATCTCGCGCTGGAATGGCAGGACCCGGAAGGCAAGGACATTCCCGAGGCGCGCCAATTTCTCCGCGACCTCGAACGGTGCATCGGGCCCGACCTGGTTCATCTCAACAGCTATCGCGAGGCAAGCTTCGACTGGCGTGCTCCAGTCGTCGTGGTCGCACACTCCTGCGTCAATTCGTGGGGCGTCGCCTGCGACGACCAGGCGTTTTTGTCGGAGCCGAAATGGCGAACCTATAGCAGGCTGGTTGAGGATGGGCTCGACCAAGCCGATGCGTGGGTTTCGCCCACGCAGGCTTTTGCCGCAACCATGCGCGGTCTATATCGGCCCCGCACCGACGCCGTGGTGATCCGAAACGGCGCTGCTTTTGGCGGCGCGCCGCAGCCGAAGAAATGCCTGATGCTTGCCGCCGGCCGGATGTGGGATGCGGCCAAGAATCTCGCCGTGCTGGCCGAGGCTGCGAAGGATCTGGATTGGCCGGTTCTCGTGGCAGGGTCCGCCGGCAGATCGGCAGGAAAACCGGCCTGCCGAATTGAGCTCCTGGGCGAGCTCTCCCACGCAGAGCTCAGCGGACATATGCAGCGCGCAGCGATCTTCGTCAGCCCGGCGCGATATGAGCCGTTTGGCCTCTCGGTCCTCGAGGCTGCCGGCGCCGGATGCGCGCTGGTGCTGTCGGACATTGCAACCTTTCGCGAACTCTGGGACGGCGCCGCGCTGTTCGTCGCTCCTGATGACGCCGATGGGCTGCGCCGCGCCCTAGACGATCTCTGCAACGATCCACTCAGGCGGACGCGGCTGCAGCGAGCATCCCATGCGCGCGCCCGGCGCTATTCGATAAAATCGATGACAGAAGTCTATGTGCGGCTGTACCGGTCGCTGCTCTCGCCGAAGCCGACGGCGGACGCGGAACTTGTCGAGGTGCGCACATGAAGTGTGTCCTGTTCTATCATGCCTTTTCGTCCTGCTGGAACAACGGCCATGCGCATTTCCTGCGCGGCATCGCTCGCGAACTGCAGAAGCTCGGGCACGACGTCGTCGTCTATGAGCCGGCTGATGGCTGGAGCCGTCTCAACGCTATCCGCGACGGCGGCGAGCAGACCCTCGTCGAGGCCGCGCGGCTGGTCCCGCTGATCGACGTCAGATCGTACGATCTTCCCTTCGACCTCGACGAGGCGCTGGACGGCGCCGACCTCGTGCTGGTTCACGAGTGGAATTCGCCGGACCTGATCGCCCGGATCGGCTCGCGGCGCGCCCAGGGCGCTCCGTTCACGCTGCTGTTTCACGACACGCATCACCGCGCCGTCACCGCGCCCGAGGAGCTCGAAAGCTTCGATCTTGACGGATTCGACGGCGTGCTTGCCTTCGGCAATGTGCTGCGCGAGATCTATCTGAAGCTCGGCTGGGCGAGCCGCGCATTCACGTGGCATGAAGCCGCCGACACCGAGCTCTATCGTCCGTTGCCCCATATCCAGCCGCGGCAGGACGTGGTCTGGATCGGAAATTGGGGCGATGAGGAACGAAGCGTCGAGCTCTACCGATATCTGATCGAGCCTGTCGCCTCGCTCGGCCTGAGCGGCAGGATCTACGGCGTGCGATATCCACAGTCCGCGATCGCGGCAATCGCGGCGGCCGGCATGGAATATGGCGGGTGGCTTCCGGCGCATCGCGTGCCTGCCGCGCTCGCCGCTGCGCGTCTGACCATCCACGTGCCCCGCGGCCCCTACGCCCGTTCGCTGCCGGGAATCCCGACCATCCGGATGTTCGAAGCGATGGCCTGCGGCATTCCGATCGTGTCCGCGCCATGGGAGGACGTCGAGGAGCTTTTTGCGCCAGGCACCTATCTGCGCGTGCGCGACGGCGACCAGATGAAGGCTGCCCTTCATATGCTGCTCCACGAGCCCGACCTTGCTTCCGCGACCGCGGACGCCGGCCATAGCCATGTGCTCGAACATCATACCTGCCGCCGTCGGGCGCTCGAACTGCTCGCGATCGCCAACGGCATTCGCGGCTCGCGCCATGCGCCTGCCGCGCCGCTCTGCCGGGAGTCGGCATCATGAACATATCCTTCTTCGGCTCGAGCCTGGTGTCTTCGTACTGGAACGGCGCTGCGACTTACTACCGCGGGCTTCTGAAGGAGATCGCAGCGCTCGGCCATGCCATCACCTTCTTCGAGCCCGATGCGTTCGAACGGCAGGCCCACCGCGACATCGACGATCCCGATTGGGCGCGCGTCGTGGTCTATCCGGCGACCGCCGAAGGCTGGCAGGCGTCGCTTGCGCTTGCCATGCGATCCGCGGACCTGATGATCAAGGCGAGCGGCGTCGGGGTATTCGATGCCGAGCTGGACGACGCGATCGCCAACAGCGCCTCGAAGGCCCTGCGCATCTATTGGGATGTCGATGCACCCGCTACGCTGCAAGCCATTGCCGAAGACGAGCTGCACCATCTGCGGGCGGCCATCCCGCGCTACGATCAGGTGTTGACCTATGGCGGCGGCGAACGGGTCGTGTCGGCCTATCGGGCGATCGGAGCGCGCGACTGCCTGCCGATCTACAACGCCCTTGATCCCAGCACGCATTATCCGGTTCCCGCCAATTCCGAATTCGCCTGCGATCTCGGCCTGCTCGCCAACCGCCTGCCGGACCGGGAGACGCGGATCGAGCAATATTTCATCGAGGTGGCGCGCGATTTGCCGGCGAAGCGGTTCGTCCTGGGCGGCTCGGGCTGGGAATCCAAATCCGTGCCGGCGAACATTCGAAAGCTCGGGCATGTCGGCACGGGCGCCCACAATGCGTTCTTCGGCTCGGGCCTCGCGACCCTCAATGTCAATCGCGCCAGCATGGCGCGCTGCGGCTTCTCCCCGCCCACTCGCATCTTCGAGGCGGCGGGCGCCGCAGCCTGCCTCATCACCGACGCCTGGGACGGCATCGATCATTTCCTCGATCCGGGAAGCGAAATTCTCGTCGCCGCAAACGGCGCCGAGGTCGCCGGCCATCTCGCCTCCCTGACGCCCGATCGGGCCCGCGACATCGCGCGGCGGGCGCGCAG
>JAFAUV010000260.1 GCA_019243075.1 Bradyrhizobium sp. | reverse complement strand
GACAACGCCGAGCTTGGCGGGCAGCCGACCTTCCGTCGCGCAAGGGCGGGGATCGCCTACGTGCCGCAGGGCCGTGAGATCATTCCGGATTTCACCATCCGAGAGAACATCCTGATGGGCTCGTTCGCGCGCGCCGACGGCAAGCGCGAGATCCCGCCATTGGTCGCCGAGCTGTTCCCCTATCTGATCGAAAATCTCGATCGCAATGGCGGGGTGCTCTCCGGCGGCCAGCAGCAGCAGCTCGCGATCGCCCGGGCGCTTGCGGCCGAGCCGAAGATCATCCTGCTCGACGAGCCGAACGAAGGCATCCAGCCCTCGATCGTCGAGGAAATCGAGAACGTCATCATAAGACTGAACCGTGAAGTCGGGCTCACCGTGATTCTGGTCGAGCAGAGCGTTTCATTCGTCCGCCGCGCCGCGCATCGTTTCGCCATGATGGAGAAGGGGCGGGTGGTGGCGTCGGGCGACATCGGAGATCTCAGCGATGCGATGGTTCATCGTCACATGGCGGTGTGAACGGCCGCATCGGAGGGCAGGCAACGGTGCGGCGTCGAAGCACCAGGAATCGATGACGAGCAAGCGACAAGGAGAGCCACATGCTGCACGGTGATATTTCTTCCAGCACTGACACGGTCGGCGTCGCCGTCGTGAACTACAAGATGCCACGCCTTCACACCAGGGCGGAGGTTCTGGAGAATGCGCGCAAGATCGCCGACATGATCGTCGGCATGAAGACCGGTCTGCCCGGCATGGATCTGGTGATCTTTCCGGAATATTCGACCCACGGCATCATGTACGATTCCAGGGAGATGTACGAGACCGCCTCCGTTGTGCCCGGCGACGAGACCGAAATCTTTGCCGAAGCGTGCCGCAAGGCCAAGGTTTGGGGCGTGTTCTCGCTGACCGGTGAACGCCACGAGGAGCATCCGAAGAAGGCGCCCTACAACACGCTGATCCTGATGAACGACAAGGGCGAGATCGTGCAGAAGTACCGCAAGATCATGCCATGGGTGCCGATCGAGGGCTGGTATCCCGGCAACTGCACCTATGTCTCGGAGGGACCAAAGGGGATGAAGGTCTCGCTCATCATCTGCGACGACGGCAACTACCCCGAGATCTGGCGCGACTGCGCCATGAAGGGCGCCGAATTGATCGTGCGCTGCCAGGGCTACATGTATCCGGCCAAGGACCAGCAGGTGATCATGGCGAAGGCGATGGCCTGGGCCAATAACGTCTATGTCGCGGTCGCCAATGCGGCCGGTTTCGACGGCGTCTATTCTTATTTCGGCCATTCGGCCATCATCGGCTTCGACGGCCGCACCCTCGGCGAATGCGGCGAGGAGGATTACGGCGTGCAGTACGCCCAGCTCTCCAAGTCATTGATCCGCGACGCGCGCAAGACCGGCCAGTCCCAGAACCATCTCTTCAAGCTGGTCCATCGCGGCTACACCGGCATGATCAATTCGGGCGACGGCGATCGCGGTGTCGCGACCTGCCCGTACGAGTTCTATGCCAAATGGATCGCCGATCCCGAAGGCACGCGCGAGATGGTCGAATCCTTCACGCGGACGACGGTGGGCACCGAGGAATGCCCGATCGAGGGCATTCCGAGCAGGAAGGTCGCTCATCGCTGATCCGCGCCGCGGCCGCGCCGGTCTTCCCGCTTGGCGCGGCCGATCGAAAGCCTCAAGGACACGCAAGCGGAGCAGCAAGCCATGGCGCTGAACATTCATCATGTTCTGGGCAGCCGTCTCGAGCCGACATTCTGCGAGAAGATCCACCGGCTGGAGTTGCACGATGCCGTGGATGAGGTCCCGCTGCCGCCGGCGGCATTCGAGCAACGAGAGCTTCGCGTCACTACGCGCGGTGGGCAGGAGCTTGCGATCGCGCTGCCGCGCCACGAGAAGCTGTTCGACGGCGCCGTGCTGCGGCTCGACGACGACGGCGCGATCGTGGTGCGCGAGGCAGGGCGGCGGTGCCTCCGGCTGCAGCCGCGCTCGATCGGCGATGCCATCGAGCTCGGCTACCACATTGGCAATCTCGGCTGGCCCGTCCGCTTCGAGGGCGAGGTGCTGTTGGTCGCCATGCACGGGCGAGCCGAGAACTATGTGGTGCGGCTCGGTGAGCTGATCTGGTCACGGCGGGTCGGCATCAGCGTGCAGGAGGAGACACTCGGCGGCTAGCGCTCGATCGGGAAAGTGGGCATCCGATTTTCCGGGAAAAAAGTCGTGCGCAATAATCAAAGCCGCGCCAGACGAAAATAGAGTTCCGACAGCCGGTTCGGTAGATCCTCGACGCGATGAACCATCATGGTCTTGCCGCGTCCGAAAATCCGAGATGCCGCAGAAGCGCCGGCGTGTCCCAGCACCACGCCATAGGCGTCGATACCGGCGGCATGCAGGCCAACCGCGGCGCGACGCGCATCTTCGACCAGCATCAGCGGTTCCGTTACATCGATATCGGAGGGCTCGCCGTCGGTCAGCACGATGATGAGCTTGCGCGCGGATGCGGTTGAGCCGATCGCGCAGCCGGCATGCCGGAGCGCGGCGCCGAGCCTGGTCGAGAGGCCGGATGTCAGCCCCGCCAACCGCGCCTTGCAGGAGCGGTCGTAGGGCTCATCGAATGACTTGATGCCGGTCATCTTGACGTCCTCGCGACCGTCGGAGGCAAAGGCCAGCAGGCTGAAGGGATCGCCCAGCTTGCCCATCGCCTCGGCGAGGATCGACACCGCCAGTCGTTCGACGTCCAGAATGCTGGCGCCGGTGGTCAGCCGGTCCCGGGTCGATTCCGAGGTATCGATGAGCAGCAGCGCCGAAAGATCGCGGTAGACCGAGGTCGAGGAACGAAACACGCGCGGGTCGGGCTCGCGACCACTGCGCAGCGCGATGCCGGCATCGAGGACGGCGTCGATATCCAGGTCGTGACCTTCGTGCTCTCGGTTGAGACGAATGTTGCGCCCGATCGGCACGCCGCGGATCAGCCGGCGGATGCGGTTGCGCAAGACATGCGCGCGCTCCAGCGCATCCTCGATCAGCCGCGGATCGCCTACACGCGGCACCACCTCGCGCACCACGGTCCATTCGGGGCGTTCGATGGCGTGCGCGCTGTCCCATTCGGGATATTTCGCAATGACCACGCCGCGCTGGTCGGGAGCGATCGGGCGCGCACCGCCAATGTCGGTGCGTTCGCCCTCGATTTCTCCGCTGGTCGAGCCCGGATCTCGGGCCTCGCGCTGCTCGATCCTGAGCGCTTCGATCGGCAATTCCACCACTTCGCCGGGCGGTGCGTTCTCGCCGAAATCCCACAGGCCGAGCCCGTCGTCGCGATAGATGGGCTCGACCACATAGGACTTGACGTTGAACTGCACACGCATCTGGCCGAGATCGTTGCCCAGCAGCATGCCGATCTCGCGGCTGATCGCCGCATCCTCGATGCGCACCGCGGCGTCCCGAAACATCGAGCGCCCCTTGCTGACGAAGGCGTCAACATCGGCATAGTCCGGATCGAACAGTGCGCGCGCCAGCCGCGCGAGCAGCGTGGGCGCCGCGACGACACCGGAAGGAGTGGCGATGTAATAGGGCGACCATAGTCGACGTAGCCCTGGGAATTGCCGCATCGCCAGCGTCTCGATCCGCGCGTCCTCGATCAATTCGACGAGCGCGATCTGCAGCGGCTTGAGCGCGCCTGCCGGGAACGGTCCCTGGCCGAGCACCAAATGCGCCTGGGCGTGTGCGGCCGCGGCGCGAAACAGTGCACGCGCGGCATCGCCTTGCACCCCACGATAGACTTCGGGCAGCCGGATCAGCGGCCCTGCGATCGATGCACGGCGTTGAGCCATCTGATTGTCGCCGGTCGAAAAGCCGCGGAGTAGGGGCCTGCGGCCCCACAGCGCAGTGAGGAACGCCTTGAGCTCGATCTCCGTCTCCGAAAAGGTGACGCTGCCGAGATCGCGCGCGATCATGCGGCGTGCAAGCTCGTCCTCCAGTGAAAAGAACGCGATCCGTCGTGCCTTGTTGCCCGCCGCAGCCCGCAACCCCGCCGAAATGAAGTTTTCGAAGGCGTCGATCGTGCCGGGCGCCAGTATCTGGTTCATACGCGCGCCGACGAGCTCGACCGATTCGGCAGCCTGTCGCGCCAGGAGATCCATGACCCGCCACCACCGGGACAGCTCAGGAGCACGGCCGAAGGCGCGCGCCGCCACCGGCAGCGCCCGCAGCGCCGACGTCGCCGCCCGCGCGCCGGCGTGGCGGCAGATATCGGCGGCGGTTTGTGCCGCCGCGAGCAGCGGCGCGATCTCCCCGCGTTCCGCGCCATCCTTGCTCGCGTCCCAATAGGCGATCAGGCAGGCCGGTCCTGCATTGACGTTGGCGAGCTGGAGCACGGCAGCGGACCATGCTTCGAGCTCGGCCGCGTCGAAATGATGGGAGAGGTCGTCCCAGCTCGCGCGAAATACCGGCCGCAGCATCTCGCGCTGACGCATCAGAAGATGCAGCCGACGTGTCGCGCTGTCCTGTTCCGAAGATAGCACATGCAGGGTGACCGGCTGCCTGGAGGCGTTCACGGCAGGCAGGCCTGGATGGCGTCGCCGAGCGCGGCCCGGATGTCGGGATTGTCGGTGATCGGCAGCACGATACTGGACTGCACGGCAGCTTCGAGCGGCAGCCCGGCGCGGATCATTCTGCCGGCGTGGATGAGCATGCGGGTGGAGGCGCCTTCGTCGAGCCCGTGCCCCTGCAGATTTCGGGAACGTTGCGCGATTGCCACCAGG
>JAFAUV010000141.1 GCA_019243075.1 Bradyrhizobium sp. | reverse complement strand
GCCAGCCCTGTTCCGCTTCACCGACCCGAAGCTCGCAACCGCGATCCTGGCCTTGTCGACGCCGCAAAAGATGGCCGCGCTTCGGCGCGAGAAAAACTTTGTCGGGCTCACGCTGCTCGGGCTGCTCGTCGCGTCCGACATCCTGTTCAAGGTCGATCCCAAAAGCGAGGGCCTGCGCGCCGGCGAAGGCGACGAAAACCTCGTGCTGTGGGATTTTCACGACCTCCTGTTCCACACCCATTCGACCGAAGGGCGCCAGGCCAACCCGCTCGGCGGCCGCTACGCCTATGTCGGCGCGATTGCGCCGCCGCCGGCCGTGCGGGCGCCCTGGCCGGGCACCCCGATCGATCTGCAGGCGTTGGCGCCCGCGGCGGGTGAGCCAGCCTCGCCATTCGCAAAACTGCTCGGCGAACGCCACTCGGTCCGCGAGTTCGACGACGCCAATCCCATCACGCTCGCCGAGCTTGCCGCCCTGCTCGGCGCCGTCGCCCGCGTGCGATCGAAGTGGAGTACGCCGCTCGATTTCGGCGACGGCAATGCCGGCCCCGATCTCGATTTCACCTCGCGGCCCTACCCCTCCGCCGGCAGCGCCTACGAGCTCGAGCTTTATCTCGCGGTCAACAACTGCGATGGCCTGGCGCGCGGCTATTATCATTACGACGCCGATCGGCATGTGCTGGTGCCGATCGAGGCGCGCGCGCAGGAGCTTCAGGCGCTGTTCTCGGCAGCGAGCTTTGCCATGGACGCGCAGGACCCGCCGCAAATCCTGCTCACGATTGCCGCGCGTTTCAACCGCGTCGCCTGGAAATACAGCGCGATCGCCTATTCGCTGATCCTGAAAGACGTCGGCGTGCTCCTGCAGACGCTTTACCTGGCCGCAACCGACATCGGGCTCGGCGGCTGCGCGATCGGCACCAGCAACGTCGAGCTGTTCGCGAGGATCACGGGACAACCCTTTCACGTCGAAGGCCCGGTCGGCCAGTTCGCGCTCGGCCGCGGCATCGCGGCCGGCGATCCGATTTGAGCTCAGCCTTCGCCTCCTTCCATCGGCGGCGCGATCGCCCAGAGCAACCAGAGCACCAACAGTCCGTTCGACAGCAGGCTGACCGACAGCGGGGCGTTGAGCAGGGACTGTTGCACGGCAAACCCGGCGGAAGCCGCCAGTACGGGCGCAGGCAGGCGGGCCGAGGCGCTATTGCCGAGCGAGACGACCAGGCCGCAGACCAGCGCCGACAGCGGCGCCCACATCTGGCCGACCGAGGCGATACCTTCGGTCGCAAACAGCGAGCCGTTCATGCTGCCCATGTGGTAGGCCTCCGCCATGGTGGCGCCGAGCTGGAACGGATACGGGCAGCCATAGATCGCGCGAATGGCGCCGACCTGGCAGAAATGCGTGATCTGATGGTGCGCGAAGAAATCCGAGTAGTAGTTCATTGCGAGCGATGGATAGCCAAACATCCGGATGTTGATATTCCCGTACATGAAGCGAAGCGCGAGGCCGAGCGTCCCCTCCGGCGATATCCAGCCGAATTGCATCAGGTAGTAGGCGCCGATACCCGGGAGCATCGGGATCAGCAGCGCAACGACCGTCGCACGTTTCGGCTCGAACAGCCGGAACAACACGAACAGATAAGGCAGCCACAGTCCGCCAAACACCACGCTCTTGTTGAGCAGGATCGGATAGGAACACCAGATCAGCCCGATGGCCGCCGCAGCAAGCCCATGGCGGCGATGCCAGGCGAAATAGGCGAACGCAAAGGGCAGCACGGCGCCGATCAACCAGCCCAGGATATAATTGAGCACCGCCGGGCGCGGGGCCGCACTGCGAAATTGCTCGGCTTCCGCCAGGCCGACCAGCGCGACGCCGTAGGTGGCGCTCAGGGCGAGGACGCCGGCCGAAAACGCAAGCAACACCAGCATCAGCCGGTTCATGGCCAGCGGAGTGAGCATCAGCGCGCGCGGCAGCGGCCTGATCTGGAACAGTGCCGGCAGCAGGAAAAGTAGAAGCGATGCCAGCGCCGACCAGCGCGCAAGCACGTGATCGTATTGCTGAAGCGTGAAATAGCTGGCCCAGAAAAAGCCGACGATCATGCCATAGAAGCCGATGCCGGCGAAATATCCGAAGCTGAAGCGCGCGCTCATGAACAACGCAATGAAGGCGCAAAGCACCATCGTCGCCCCTGCCGCATGCCAGAACTCCGGATGAGCCGGCGTGCTGTTGTGCAGCACCACGGTCATCGAGAAGCAGGTCACGAGGATGAGGCTGGCCAATAGCGGCGCTTGCCACGGATCTCGGCCAAAAAAGCGGTGGTTGTTCGAAGTCTTCATGGTCGCGAAGCCTGTCTGCACGCGATCGGGATGGTCAATCGAGCGCGACGTAGGCCGCCAGCGCGGCCATGATCAGGACCAGCGACAACACAAGCTCGGTGCGGATGTTCTGTGCCGAATGCGTTTGCGCGTCATCGATCATCCTGCCGGTGCGTACGAAGCGAAACGACGCCAGCGCTATCAGCGCAATCCCGATCAGGATCAGCGCGGAGCCGTCATACTCGCCCAGCATTCCCGATAGCTTGCCGAGCAACCGGTGCTCACGCGGCGCGATCTGGTTTGCCTTCTCCATGGCCGCTATGAACAGGTTGAACTTCTCGATGACGAAGCCGAACGCGATGGTCGCAATGCCGGTGCGGACCCAGGCCAGGAACGTCCGTTCGTTTGCGGCGTGATCGGAATATCTGTTGATCACTTGAAACCTCGCGTGTCGCCTGGCCTGCGTCAATGAATGGCCGCATACATGATCTTTTCTTCGGTCGCCTCCAGCGCCGAAAATTCCTCTACCACCTTGCCCTGCCGGCTGACCAGTATGCGGTCCGACAATGCCAGAATTTCCGGCAAATAGGAGGAAATCACGACCACCGCCTTGCCCTCGTCGGCAAGCCGGTTGATCAATTCATGAATCTCGACAATCGCTCCGACGTCCACGCCGCGCGTCGGCTCGTCGAAAATGATGAGGTCGGGCTCTTGCGCCAGCGATTTCGCGATCACGACCTTCTGCTGATTGCCGCCGGACAGCTCGACCACCCTGGCCTTGGTGCCGATGGCCCGCACCTTCAGCCGCGAGATCCAGGTGTCGCCGGCCTGTTGCGATTCCCGGTTTGACAGGAAGAAGCGGCGGTGCGGAAATTTCGCGAGAATACCGAGATAGATGTTTCGCGCAATCGACATGGTCTCGAAGAAGCCCTCGACCTTGCGGTCCTCGGTCACATAGGCGATGCCGGCGCGCACGGCCGGCGCTGGGACGCGGTAGCGGACCGGCTTGCCGCGCAGCAGGATTTCGCCGCCGTGGAAGAAGTCACGCTTGAGGACGCCGGCGACGACCTTGAAGGTCTCGGTCCGGCCGGCACCGACCAGCCCGAATACGCCAGTGACCTGGCCTGCGAATACCGACAGCGAATTGTTCTTCACCATCGGGGCCATCTTCAGGTTCTGCACCGTCAACACGCTCTCGCCGGCCGCCCGCACCTCGGTCTTGCGCTTGCCATACAGGGTGTTGGACAGGTCGCGCCCGACCATGGCCTGCACGATCCGCGCCCGGTCGAACCGTGCTGCGTCATCGGTCACCACATGCTTGCCGTCGCGCAGCACGGTGATGCGGTCCGCCAGCAGCAGCGCCTCCTCCAGGGCATGCGAGATGAAGACGATCGATACGCCGCGCTTCTTCAGCGAGCGGACAAGATCGAAGAAGTAGTTCTTCTCTTCCGGCGTGAGCGTCGCGGTCGGCTCGTCGAAGATGATGACCTGGGCCTGATGCAGGACCGCGCGCGCGATTTCCACCATCTGCTTCTTGGCCGCGCCGAGCAATCCGACCGTCACGGTCGGCGTCACGTCGAAATTCAGCGATTGCAGGAACTGCTGGGCGGCGATGTAGATGCCGCGCAGGCGGTTGTAGAACTTCTCCTGGCCCAGAAAGAGATTTTGCGCGACCGTCATGGTCGGCACCAGGCTGTTCTCCTGGAACACCATGGCAATCCCGAGCTGACGGGCCTCGAGCGGCGTCCTGGGCGCGGCTTCGACGCCGTTGACGAACATCGAGCCTGATGTCAGCGTGACCACGCCGGCCATCGCCTTGGTGAGGGTGGACTTGCCTGCCCCGTTCTCGCCCACCAGCGCGTGGATTTCTCCGCGTCGCAGCTCGAAATCGACGTCCTGAATCGCCGGGACGCCGGCATAAAGCTTGGTCGCCTTGCGAAACTCGACAACATTGTCCCTCATGCGGCGAGCGCCTCTTTCGCTTCCGCGATGGCCAGGCGCAGCAACCGCTTCGGCCCCTTCGCGAGCACGTAGAGCGAGCCGTCCAATTCGGCTGCGGCGACGACGCCGTGGTTTTCGCCGTCGACCCGGCTGTGAAAGGAAAACAGCGGCGAAAAATCCGCGGCAAGGCGGATCACAAGCCCGTAGGAGCGCGGCGGCGCCCAGGGCTTGACCACCCCCATGGTCTTGAGATGCGCGCCCTGCATCGGCTCGCGGAAGGAGCCGCCCGAGCAGAGCCGCGGCACGATCCAGAACTCGGGCGGCACCTCGCGCATCATGCGCTTGCGATAGGCGCCCTCACGAAGAACGAACTCGATCAATTGGGTTCTCGCTGTAAACGCGGTGACCCAAAACCCGCCATCGGACGCCGGCGCGATCCGCGAGGGGTAGACCGGCAGGTGATCGAGCACGGACCGCGTGGCGCCGTTCGCCGCCACCGACACCACACGGTGCCGCCAGCTCTCGCTGACCAGCACGTCCTTGCCCACCGCCGCGACGCCGAAAGCATAGTGCAGCCCGGAGGCCCTCACCTCGACGTTTCCGCTCGCGGGATCGATGAAAAGCAATCTGCCGCTCCGGCCGCGATTGAGCAGATCGCGCGCCCATTGCCAATAGGGTTCGCCGGTCGAGCCGTCGGTAGCAAGCAGGCCACCATCGGGACAGGCGGCAATTGCGTTGACCGCGCGCATGCCGCCCGCCGAGATCGCCTGGCCTGCATCCGCTCCTTCCGCGGCCGCCAGCACACGTATTTCGCTGCCCTCGAGCGCCGCGGCGAGCCCGCCTCCCGGCAGGCCGCAGATCGCCGTCATGGTCTGCTCGAAGCGGCGGACCTCGCGCCAGCCGGTTGCTTCAAGACGCCGCAGCACCGGACCGTCGGCGATATAGAGCGCCCCCTCGACACAGGTGAGATCTTCGGGCGCCTCGAACTCTCCGACCACCTCGGCGCGTTCCAACAGCTGATTGGGTTTCAGCGAACCGTCGAAGGTCGGCACCGTGATCGCGGCATCGCCTCTGCCGAGGATGCGATCGAAGAAATCCTCCAGCATCGCAATCATGCCGGTTTTCCCCAACGCTTGTCATACTGCACGAAATCGGGGTCGGCATTCGCGAGCTTGTATTTTCCGATCCTGTTGTTGGCAATGCCGCCGAGATAGAGATAGCCGCGATGCTCGCGCATCGAGGTGATCATGGGATGATTGATGCTGTTGAGGTCCCAATAGGATTCCAGCACCTCGCCGTTCTCGTTGAACTTCACGACGCAGCCGGTGTTGATGTTCGGAAACAGCCATTCGTCGACCGGAAGCCGCTTGCCCATGCGCCGGCGAAAACCCGGCATCCGCCAGGCAAGATCGAGCGCGGGCGAGCGCATGCCGACGATGGCGAGCCAGTAATTGCCGTCGGAAGCGAGATTGATGTTGTCCGGGAAACCCGGCAGGTTGTCCATGACGACTTCGACGGCTCCCTGCCTCGGTCCGCCGAACCAATAGCGCTTGATCGAGCAGCCGAAGGTTTCGGCAAACAGGATCGATTGCCGGTCGCTCGCGATGCAGATGCCGTTTGGAAATTTCAGGCCGCGCAACACCGTGCGTGTCGTATCGGTTTTGGGATCGTAGCAGACGATGCGTCCGTTGCCGCGGGCCTCCAGCCCGTCTACCGGCCACTCGTGCATCTCGTAGCGCACGGTCGCTTCCGAGAAGAAGATGCGGCCGTCGTCAGCGATGTCGAGGTCGTCGGCCAGCCGCAGGCGGCTATCGTCGTTGACAGAATAGATGCTGCGGTTGGTCTCGTCGGTCGCCTTCTCGATCTTGCGGTCCGCGGTGATGCGATAGAGCCCCATGCCGCCGATACAGACATACAGATTGTCCTGGCGGTCGAACGCCATGCCGAGCGGCTGGCCGCCGATATGGGCGTAGACCTCCATCTTCTCATAGTCGGGCGGGAAGAAGCGAATGATGTCGCCGTGCCGCGATCCCGCATAGAGGTTGTCATGGCGGTCCAGGATCACGTCTTCGGGCGCCTCGATGCGGCCAAGGCCGATCAGCGCGACCTCCCTGAGCTTGTCGTTCTGCTCGAACGGACCACCCCCGCCCACCTCCGTCGGCGGAGGTGGCGGCAGCCGGTGATAGGTCGGCGCGACGTAGACCTTGCTGATGATCCTGGTCCGATTCTTCAACCAGCGGATGTCGATCACGGCGGCGATGAGCAGGATTGCTGCTAGCACCATGCGGTTGAAGCCGCCCCTGACCGAGAGCGTGGTCAAGCCGTTGGTCACGAGCAGGACGATCAGCGTGCCGGCCGCGGCCTTCGCCACCGAACCCTTGCCGCCGCCAAGCGTGATGCCGCCGAGCACGGTGGCGGTCAAGACCGTCACTTCGAGACCGACCCCGACATCGCCCCCGACGGTGCCGAGCCGCGCCGCGAAGAACAGCGCGCCGATCGCAGTCAGAACGCCGCAGGCGACATAGCACAGCGCGATCGTGCGCCGGACGGGAATACCGGAATTGTAAGCCGATCGGCGCGAGCCGCCGATGGCGGTGACGTGCCAGCCGGGCCGCAGCCGGGTCAGGAAGATATGCCCGAAAATGGCGACGGCGAGGTAGAGGATGGCAACGCTGGGCACACCCAGCACGTCGCCGCCGCCGATGAAATTCCAGGACGGAAAGTCGGGAAAGGCCGCCGCGATCTTGGTCGAGTTCGTGAACAGCAGGAGATCGTAGGTCGAGCGATAGATGATCAGCGTAATCAGGGTGGTGATGAACGCCCGCAGGTGGAGATAGCCGATCAGGAGGCCGTTGACCGCGCCAAGCAGGCCGCCGCAGACCAGCGTCGCCGCGATCACTGCCGGCACCGGCCAGTCCAGCACGTCGAGGAGATAGAGCGCGCAGAAGTCGCACAGCGCGAACATCGAGCCGACCGATAGGTCGATGCCGCCGACGATGACGACCAGCGCCATGCCGAGCACGACAAAGCCGATCTCGCCGGCCTGGCGCGCCGTGTCGGCAAGCGCGGCCGGCGAAAAGAAGTTGTCGATGGCCTGGCCCAGCGCGATGGCGACGATGATCAGCACGATCACCGGGATCGCGGTTTCGGTCCAGCGCTTAGAGAGGATTTCGCCAAGCAGATGGTCCGGCCAGTATTTGGCCTTCAATCGAACGATCGTTTCCTGCATCGGCGAACCATGAACACTTCAACGGATGTGCCGGCTCCGGCCCTGTCGCAAGTACAAGGCCGGAGCCGTGGCACGACGGACTATTTTTTCAGATCGGCCAGATTCCAGCAGGCCATGCCGCTGTCGGCGTTCTCCTTGGTGATCGGGATCAGCGTCGTATAGGCGGAGCCCTTGACCGAGCCGGGCTTGGCGCCCGACGACAGCAGCCATTTGATCATGGCGGCCATGTCAGCGGCCTGGGTCGGCACGTCGTAGCTGACGTTGAGATCGAACGCGCCGGATTTCACCAGCTCGCAGGCCCCCTTGCGCTCGCCGCCGCCGGAGGTTGCCACGAACACCTTGCCCGTCAGACCCGCCTCCTTCACCGCAGCCGCGGTACCGATGTCCATGCCGTCCCAAAAGCCGACGATGCCGCAGAGATCCGGATTCTGCTTCAGCACGGTCTGCGTGATCGCCTTGGCCTTGGCGGCGTCCCAATCCGCCGCCTGGCTCGACACCACCTTGATCTCGGGATGCTTGCCCAGCACGTTCTCGACACCTTTCAGCGTGTAAGCCGATGCGGCGGCCGATAGCGCGCCCTGGATGACCGCGATCTTGTTGGATTTGCCCTCGCAGGCCTTGACCACGGCTTCGGTGTCGCGCTCGCCGATCTCGATCCAGTTCGCACCGACAAAAGCCGAGCTGCGATAGACCGAGCCCATGTTGATCTGGATGATGAAAATGCCGTCATTCTCCGCGCGCTGCATCAGCTTGGCGTAGGTCTGCACGTCCGGATTGTGGACGATGATGGCAGCGGGCTTCTCCGAGATCAGCGTGGTCAGCGCTTGCGCGCCCGCATTGGTGCTCCAATTGGGATCGCGGACGATCACCTTCATGCCGTACGGCTCGAGTTCCTTCTTGACGCCGGCAAACCAGCCTTCGGTCAGGTCGAAGTTCATGGCGACGGGGATGTAGCCGACCGTCTTGCCGGCCAGCGCCTGCTTGAACGAGGCCTGGAAGGGCTCGTCGAGCCCTTGCTGGGCGACGGCGGGCCAAACCGCGAGCGTGCAAAGCGCGGCTGCGCCTGCGAGAGACCTGGTCATTCCAAACAACATCTCATCCTCCCTCTGTTGGTTATCGCTTCGTGTCGCCGCGCCTTCAGATATCGCCCTGTTGCGCGGTCTCCTCGTTGCGCGGATTCAGGAAGGAATCCGCGATCACGGCCGCGAGCAGCACCACGCCCTTGACGAGATTCTGCGCGGAATAGGACATGTCCATGATCGTCATGCCGTTGAGCATGGTGCCGATCAGCAGCGTGCCGATCACCACATTCATGACCCCGCCGCGGCCGCCGGACAGGCCGATGCCGCCCAGCACCACCACCAGAATGACGTCGTAGATCAGGGTCGAATTGAAGATGCGCGTCGGCATCGAGCTGACGGAAGCTGCCAGCACCAGGCCGGCAAAGCAGCCGATCAGCGCCGCCAGCACATATTGCAGCACGATGACCGGACGGGTCGGAATGCCGGTCACGCGCGCGCCGAACGGATTGTCGCCGATGGCGTAGATGTAGGCCCCGATCCGCGTCCGGCGCAGCAGAAAGGCGACCAGAGCGCAGGCGGCGGCGAAAAGAAGGATCGGCATCGGCACCCCCAGCACATTGCCCTGGCCCAGGAAATCGAAGCCATCCATGCCGGCGCTCCATTGCACGACGTCGAGCTTGAACAGCACCGCCTGTCCGAGGCCGGCCAGCAGGAGCCCGCTTGCGAGCGTCGTGAACAACGACGGCACTTCCGCATAGGCGATCAGCCAGCCATTGACGGCGCCGAACCCCAGCGAAAGCAGCAGCGCGGTCAGTATCGAGAACGGCAGGCCATGGCCGTCCTGCACCATCTGCAGAACGAGACCGGGCGGCACGGCGAGCGTTGCGACCAGCGAAATGTCGATGCCGCGCCCGATCACCACCAGCGCCATCGCGAGCCCGAGGATGCCGAGCACGGCGACGTTCTGCAGCAGCGTGAAGATGTTCTGGGTGGTGGCGAAGCCCGGCAGCAGAAGCGCGAAGGCGGCGAACATCACGGCGAAAATGCCGAACACGATGGTTTGCTGTGTCAGCCGCAAGCGTCCCGTCCCGCGATCAATCTTGTTTTTGTGGCGACATCATCTAGTGGCCATGCCCCGATTGCAAGCCGGATTCCACGTTCAATTCGCTGAAGACCGAGGCACCAGCGATGTTCATCGGAGGGAATTAAGAAGGCGCACAGGAAGGTGCATTCTCGCGGCGTGAAAAGCCCGAGTCTTGCGTCTACCGCCTTCCCGGACAGGGAGGGCGCAGGGAATGCCGGATGCACGAAACGCACCCGCAGCCTCGTGTGCAGGTAGAAAGCACACGAGTTAGTCACCACAGGTGCGCCGAACACCGGCATTCCCTGCGCAACGGTTTACGGCTTATCCCGAGCTCTCCCCGGAGTACCGGGCTTGATAGTCTCCGTCGCCTGCCGCTCATCATCGGCAGGCTTGACGCCAGCGTCGGGGCGCCAGGACCACACGGGTTTGCCGTCCGCCGCCAGCCTTGCTCGTCTGCCAAGGCGACGCGCGTCCGTCGCATCCCGCACCACGCGTCGT
>JAFAUV010000333.1 GCA_019243075.1 Bradyrhizobium sp. | reverse complement strand
GGGCGCGGGCGAGTTCCGCAAAATGCCCGCCTTTGGCGACGAGTTCATCGAAAGTTCCGTTTTCGATCACGCGTCCGTTCTCGAACACCAGGATCCGGGTGGCGTTGCGGATGGTGGAGAGGCGATGAGCGATCACGAACGTCGTGCGTCCGCGCATCACCTCGTCCAGGGCGGCATTGACCTTGGCCTCGGTGACCGCATCGAGCGCGCTGGTGGCTTCATCGAGGATCAGGATCGGCGGGTCCTTCAATAGCGCACGCGCGATCGACAGCCGCTGCCGCTCGCCGCCGGACAGCATCCGCCCGCGCTCGCCCGCCTTGGTATCGAAACCGCGCTCGGCGCGTTCGATGAAGTCCAGCGCCTGGGCGCGGGAGGCCGCGGTCTTCATCTCCGCTTCGGTCGCATCGGGCTTGCCGACGCGCAAGTTGTCGGCGATCGAGCGGTCGAACAAGAGCGCCTCCTGGAACACCACCCCGATGTTGCGGCGAAGCGCCGCGAGCTTCAGCGCGCGGATATCCATGCCGTCGATCCTGATGAAGCCGGACTGCGGATCGAAGGCGCGATGCAACAGCGCGATTGCGGTGGATTTGCCGGCGCCGGTCGGGCCGACCAGGGCAATGGTCTGGCCCGGAAGCGCGGTGAAGGAAAGGTCCTCGACCGCCGGCCGCTTGCCGTCATAGGAAAACGACACCTCGTGGAATTCGACCAGGCCGGAGAGCCGGCCGACATCCATCGCCGCCGGGCGGTCGCGTACCGCGGGCACCGCATCCATGACGTTGAAGAACTCGGTCAGCCGCGGCGCCTCCATGAACACGCTGTTGATGAAGGAAACGACCTGCTCGAGCTTGCCGATGAGCATGGTGGCGAACGCAACGAAGGTGACGATCTCGCCGACCGAGGTGAGGCCCTCCTCGTGCAGCGCGATGCCAAGCGTGAAGATCGCGAGCACCGTGATGGTGGTCGAGGCCCGCGTGACCACCGTGACCAGCGCCCACCACGACAGCACCGGCATCTGCACCTTCAGCAACTGGGCGGCCACCAGCCGCAAGCCCTGCACCTCGGCGTCGATGCGAACAAAGCTCTGCACCAGCGCGACATTGCCGAGCGCGTCGGAGGCGCGCGCGGAAAGATCGCTATAATGCTGCTCGACCTCGCTCTGCATGCCGTAGGTCCTGCGCACCACGAAGGTGGTGAGTGCGGTGAAGACGACGCAGAGCAGGAACAGGAGGATGGCGAGCCGCCAGTTCAGATAGAGCGAAAGCGGCAGCAGCACCAGCACCGACAGGATCGCGGCAAAATGCTCACGGAAGAAGCCGAGCCAGAGCCGCCACAGCGCATCCGTCCCGTTCAGCATCACCTTCATCAGCTTGCCGGAGTGGCTGCCGGCGTGGAAGGTGATCGGAAGCTGCAGGATGTGCTCGAAATAGCCCGTCAGCACCGCCTGGCGCTGCCGGTGCGAGAGGCGGTCGGCCTGCAGCGCGACCCAGGCGCTGGAGAGGATGGTGAACAGGCCGAAGCCCGCCCAGGCGCCGAGCAGCGGCCAGGCCTGGGTGCCCAGCGCGGCCTTCCCTGACAGCGCATCGACGATACGGCCGAACAGCACCGGCTCGGCAAACTGCGACATGGCCAGCAGGAGGTTGGCGAGGGCCAGGATCCAGCCCAGCCGCGCTTCCTTGCCGAGCATATCGAGGACGCGGGTATAGAGGCGGAGGAGGGACATGCGGCCGAACGAGTGTGGGACCCTTGGTGCGGGGCCGCATTGTAATCAGGGATCGCAGTCGTGCGATAGATCGATGATCTGGCGGCCGCCGATCCCCGGGGCGGATCATGCGCGGGTCTACCAGCGACCCTCTGTCACGATCCCGCAATGATACGTTCTGGTTGTATTCGCCGGATGCAGCCTGCCGGCCAAAGGATCATGGTCTTGTGATTCCCGATCGGCGGATTTCTGGCTTTTAATGCTCGGCGTTAACGCGCTGCGTACGAGTTTGGACTAAGTTCGCGTTATGAGTGATTCGATTGAACGGCTTTACCAGGCGGTGCTCGCCGCCCGGCACCTTGACCCCGCCACGTCGCGTACCGCGCGGCTGTTTCAGCGTGGGCCGTCGAAGATGGCCAAGAAGCTTGCGGAGGAAGCCATCGAGGTGGTGATCGACGCCGTCAATGGCGATGCCCATGCCGTGGTCCGCGAAAGCGCCGATCTGCTCTACAACCTTGCCGTCCTCTGGGCCTCCGCGGGCGTGAAGCCGGAAGACGTCTGGCGCGAGATGGAGCGCCGCGAGCTCATGCTCGGCATTGCCGAGAAGCTGCCGAAGTCGCCCGCGAAGCTGCCCAAGGCCGTGGCCTCGCGGGTCTCCTCCCGGCGGCCCATCGTCGCGCTCGAGGGCCGTTCCCTGCGCAAGCGGCACTGACTGTCATACGCAGGAATCGTCACGCGGGCTTGCCCTCTTCGTCAAAGCTTCGCCGGCCGCAAACGGCCGGAGCCGGCGAAACCTTTGCCGCAGCCGCGGCCCGCGTATCCATGGTCCGCGCCGGCGGACGGGATCGCTCCTAGCGATGGATTGCCGGGTCAAGCCAGGTCGAGCCCGGCAACGACGACGATTAGCTCCTTTCTGTCGATCTTCCGGCCTCGAGGCATGGACAAATCCCGCTTGGGATGGTTCATCCCGCGCCATGATCAAACGTATCTATGACTGGTGCCTCGCGGCTGCGGACAGGCCTTACGCGCTCTGGATCCTGGCCGCGGTGTCGTTCGCGGAAAGCTCGTTCTTCCCCGTCCCTCCCGATGTGATGCTGGCGCCGATGTCGCTGGCGCAGCCGAAGCGAGCCTGGCTGTTTGCCGGCGTCTGCACCGTTGCCTCCGTGCTCGGCGGCATTCTCGGCTATGCCATCGGCGCGCTGCTCTATGACAGCGTCGGACGCTGGCTGATCGACTTCTACCATCTCGGAGGCGGCGTCGAGGCCTTCCGCCAATCCTATGCGAGATGGGGCGCGCTGATCATCCTGATCAAGGGCCTGACGCCGATCCCCTACAAGCTCGTTACCATCGCCTCCGGCTTCGCCGGTTACAACATCTGGTTCTTCATCCTGTTCTCGATCATCACCCGCGGCTGCCGCTTCTATATCGAGGCGATCGTGCTCAATCGTTGGGGCGACTGGATCCGCGAACGGATCGAGCGGCACCTCGCGCGGTGGGCGATCCTGTTCCTGCTCGTGCTGGTGCTCGGTTTCGTCGTCGCGCTGAAGCTGGTTTGACCGGATCGCAGCCGGCGCGCTTTGCGGCGCTTCGGTCTTCCGTTACATTTGATTCATGCCTCGCCCTCCGCATCAGGCGGAGCACAAGGAGCGTCCCCATGAGCCGCACGGAGCAGGATTTCCTCGGACAGCGCGAGATCGCCGACGACATCTATTACGGTGTCCAGACCATCCGCGGACGGGACAACTTCCACATCACCGGCATTCCCATGAGCCAGGAGCCTTATTTCGTGAAGGCGCTCGGCTACGTGAAGAAGGCCGCCGCCATGGCCAACCGCGACCTCGGCGTGCTGGTTCCGGAGATCGCGGATGCGATCATCGCCGGATGCGACCGCGTCATTGCGCTCGAAATGCTGGATCAGTTCGTCACCGATTTCATCCAGGGCGGCGCCGGCACCTCGACCAACATGAATGCCAACGAGGTCATCGCCAATCTCGCGCTGGAAGCCCTCGGCTACAGGAAGGGCGACTACCAGCACGTCAGCCCCAACGATCACGTCAATTACGGGCAGTCGACCAACGACACCTATCCGACCGCCTTTCGGCTGGCGCTGATCCTGCGGCTCGACAGCTACATCACCGCGCTGCGCCAGCTCCAGGATGCGTTCTTCGCCAAGGGCAGGGAGTTCGACGGCGTGTTGAAGATGGGGCGCACCCATCTGCAGGATGCGGTGCCCATGTCGCTCGGCGCCGAATTTCGCGGGTGGGGCACCACCATAGGCGAGGAGGTCGAGCGCATCTCGGAGGCACGGCTGCTGTTGCGCGAGATCAATCTCGGCGCCACCGCGATCGGCACCTCCGTCACCGCCGCACCCGGCTATCCCAAGGTCGCGGTCCGGCATTTAAGCGCGCTGACCGGCGTCGACTTCATCCTTGCCGGCGATCTGGTGGAGGCGACCTCCGACACCGGTGCCTATGTGCAATTGTCCGGCGTGCTCAAGCGCACCGCGAGCAAGCTCACCAAGATCTGCAACGACATCCGCCTCCTCGCCTCCGGTCCGCGCTGCGGCTTGAACGAGATCAACCTGCCGCAATTGCAGCCGGGCTCCTCCATCATGCCGGGCAAGGTCAATCCGGTGATTCCCGAAGTCGTCAACCAGACGAGCTTTCTCGTGATCGGCCTCGACACCACCGTGACGCTGGCGGCGTCCGCCGGCCAGCTCCAGCTCAACGTGATGGAGCCGGTGATCTCGTTTGCGCTGTTCTTCTCGATCCGGACCATGGAGCGCGCGGTCAACAGCCTGCGCGAGAACTGCATCGTCGGCATCACCGCGAACCAGGACCACACCCGCAACATGGTGCTGAACTCGCTCGGCATCGTCACCGTGCTCAAGCCGCTGCTCGGCTACAAGCAATGCGCCGAGATCGCCCGCGAGGGCTATAAAACCGGAAAATCCTTGCAGCAGATCGTGGTGGACGAGCGCAAATTGCTCACCCAGGAGAGATGGGATGAGATGTTTTCCTTCGAGCGACTGATCAATCCCGATTTGATCGAGGGGTAACGCTGCGGAATAGCCTGCTTGCGCAAGCCGGCGCGATCGCCGATGGATATTATGATATGATGCAAGACATCCTAACGGTTTGCTGCATCTTTACAGCGTAGACGCGTATCTTTACACTGTAAACTTGCCCATCCCGTGGAATAAGCAAAAGGAAACCTGCCCCGATGTCCATGCCTGCCTTGTTCAAGGGTCGTTTGTCGCTCCCTGTGATCGGTGCGCCGCTCTTCATCGTCTCCGTGCCCGATCTCGTGATCGCGCAATGCAAGGCGGGCGTGGTCGGCGCGTTTCCCGCGCTCAATGCCAGGCCGCCGGAACTGCTCGATGAGTGGCTTGGGCGGATCAGGGAGGAGCTCGCGGCCTACGACAAGGCGCATCCGGAACGTCCCTCGGCGCCGTTTGCGGTGAACCAGATCGTGCACAAATCCAACAACCGGCTCGACCACGACCTGGCGCTGTGCGAGAAGCACAAGGTGCCGATGATCATCTCCTCGCTCGGCGCGCGCGAGGAATTGAACCGGGCCGTGCACCATTGGGGCGGCATCGTCTTTCATGACGTGATCAACCAGAAGTTCGCGCACAAGGCGATCGAAAAGGGCGCCGATGGGCTGATCCTGGTTGCAGCCGGCGCCGGCGGCCATGCCGGCACCATCTCGCCGCTCGCCTTCGTCGCGGAGACGCGGGCCTGGTTCGACGGGCCGATCGCGCTGTCGGGAGCCATTGCCAACGGCCGCGCCATCCGCGCCGCGCGCATCCTGGGGGCGGACTTCGCCTATATCGGCTCGGCCTTTATCGCGACCAAGGAGGCCAACGCGGTGGAAAGCTACAAGAACATGATCACGAACGCGGCGGCCGAAGACATCGTCTATTCGAACCTCTTTACCGGCGTGCACGGCAATTACCTGAAGCCCTCGATTGTCGCCGCCGGCATGGACCCCGACAACCTGCCGACCTCCGATCCTTCCAAGATGAGCTTCGGCACCGATGCGTCCGGCGAGCGTGCCAAGCCGAAGGCCTGGAAGGAAATCTGGGGAAGCGGACAGGGCGTCGGCAGCGTCGCCAAGATCGTGCCGGCCGCCGAGCTGATCGACCGCTTCAAGCAGGAGTATGACGAGGCGTTCGATCCGGCGCTGTAAGGCGGCGGTCGGGACGCCGCGTGCGGTGCATCCCGACCTGGCAGCCAAGGTTGAGGTGCTTCACTATGCACCATCAAGGATCGACACGCAGCCGCCCGAGCCGGAGCGATGCCGCTCGCGCGTGATGTTTGCAGGCGGCTCCCCGATTCCCGCATTTGCCAACCGACTTCCCAAATGCGATGGCGATATCAGACCGCGCCGACGCCCATCGATCATCCGCGCCGCGAGAGGGAGAAAACATGATCATCGACCACGCCAAACTGCTCGCGCTTGCGACCCGAATCGTGGCGGCCGGCGGCAGTTCTCCCGCCGAGGCCGCCATCGTGGCCGAGCATCTGGTCGAGGCCAATCTGCGCGGTCACGACAGCCATGGCGTCGGCATGCTGGTTGCCTATGTGCGCGACTTCGAGGCGGGAACCCTGAAGGTCAATCAGGCGCCCGAGGTCGTCTCCGACAGCGGTACGATCTCGGTATGGGATGCGCATGCCGGCTACGGCCAGGTGGTTGCCCGCCAGGCGGTCGAATGGGCGATCGGGGCGGCGAAGAAGCATGGCGTCGCGGTGAACGGGTTGCGCAATGCGCACCATATCGGCCGCGTCGGCACTTATGGCGAGATTGCCGCGCGCGCGGGCATGGTGGGACTGCATTTCGTCAATGTCGCCTCGGGCGCTCCCGGCGTGGCACCCTTTCGCGGCCGCGAGGGGCGATTCCTGACCAATCCGGTCTGTATCGCGATCCCGCCGACCGCCAACAACGAGCCGATCCTGCTCGATTTCGCCACCAGCCGCGTTGCGCTCGGCAAGGTGCGGGTCGCCTACAATGCCGGAAAGCCGATGCTCGACGGAGCGCTGCTCGACCACGCCGGCAGGCCGACGACGAACCCGGCCGTCATGTACACCGAGCCGCGCGGGGTGGTGCTGCCGTTCGGCGAGCACAAGGGCTCCGGGCTGGCGCTGGTCTGCGAACTGCTGGCCGGCGCCATTGTCGGCTCGACCAGCGTGACCTCGATGACGCCGCCCGAGCGCGGCATTCTCAACGGCATGCTCTCGATCGTCATCGATCCCGCGCAGCTTTCCGCGCGCGACAGCATGATGGCCGAGATCGACGCCATGATCGCCTGGGTCAAATCGGCCGCACCTTCCGATCCCCAGCTTCCGGTGCTGGTCGCCGGCGAGCCCGAGCGCATCGCGCGGGCCGAACGCCTGGCCCGCGGCATCGAGATCGACGAGGAGACCTGGAGCCAGCTCGCGGCGATTGCCGGGCGCTACCAGATCGCGGTCGACCGCTAGCAGTTCGCCACCCCATTCGGTGCCTATGATCGCGACGCCAGTCGGAAAGCTCCCCATGACCGACCGGAAGCGTTCGGGATCGATCGCCGCGCCGTTCACCGTCAGTCACTTCCGCAGCATGTGGTAGCTGAGCTCGCCGGGATCGGTGAGGTCGGGCACCTTCCAGCCCTCGAGGTCGTATTCGGCCATGCAGTCTTCGGCAAAGCCCTTGAAGCGGTCGGCGTTGCCGGAAGCCTGTGCGCCGAACAGGCAGTAGCGGCGGATCTCCTCGGTCGAGCCGCCATAGTTGATCTCGTAGAGTTCGTGACGCCCGCCGAACTCGCTGCCGATGCAATCCCACAGCAGCTTGAGCAGCTTGACGCGCTCCTCGGCCTTGTAGCCGTTGGAGCCGCGCAAATAGCGATCGAGATAGGGACGTATCTCGCCGTTCTTGAAATCGCTGGAATGGCTGTTGAGATAGATCAGGCCGGAGGCGACCGTCTGCTCGATCAGATATTTCACCTTGGTGTAGGCCATGGTGGCGATGATCTGATAGGCGTTGCCGGGGTCCATGTTCGGCAGCAGATAGTCGCCGATCCAGGGTTTTGGATCGCGCACCATCGCATCCGACAGGCTCCAGAACAGGTTGCGCCAGGCGATCACCTCGCCGACATTGGCCTGCACGCCGCGATAATCCTTGGTGCCGGCGGCTTCCGTTGCCTTCAGCAACAGTCCGCTGATGAAATCGAGCTTGACGGCGAGCCGCGTGCAGCCATGAACGACGAAACGCGGCAGGAAGCCGGTGCGCGGGAAGAAATTGTTCGCCTTCTCGATGTCGCCATAGACGAAGACATTCTCCCAGGGCACCAGCACCTTGTCGAGAATGAACACGGCGTCGTTCTCATCGAGCCGGCTCGAGATCGGATAGTCGAACGGGCTGCCCATCACGCTCGCGCTCATCTCGTAGGACGTCCGGCAGATGAATTTCACGCCCGGCGCATTGGTCGGTACCATGAACACGACCGCGAACTTCTTGTCCTGCAGCGGGATTAGTCCGTGATGCGCGACGAAGGTGTAGTTGGTCAGCACCGATCCGGTCGCGACGACCTTGGCCCCTGACACGATAAGCCCCGCATCGGTCTCCTTCTCGACATGGCAGCAGACGTCGGCGACCTCGTTCGGAGGACGATCGCGATCGACCGGGGGATGGATGATCGCGTGATTGATGAAGGGCACGCGCTCCTGGCTGAATTTGTACCAGCGTTTGGCGTTGTCCTGGTACGGCTCGTAGAAGTCGGAGTTCGCGCCTAGCGTGGCGAGGAAAGCCGCCTTGTAGTCCGGCGCCCGCCCCATCCAGCCATAGGTGATTCTGGCCCATTCGGCGATCGCGTTGCGGCCGGCGATCATCTCGTCCATGGTCTTCGGTGCCTTGAAGAAGGCGTGCGTCATGCCGCCATTGCCGGTCTCTGTCGGCAGCAGGATCTTGTCCTTGCGCTTATCGTCGTGAAGCGCGTCGTAGAGGCGGGCGACCATCCGGGCGGTGTTGCGGAAGGCGGGGTGCCTGGTGACGTCCTTCACCCGTTCGCCATAGATGTAGACGGCGCGATCGTCGCGCAGCGACTCCAGATATTCCGCGCCCGTTTGCGGCCCTGTCACTTTGACGTTGCCGATGTGCTCCGGCGGGATCGCCACCGCTGCGTCGCCCTGCGCCTTGTCTGCCATGGCTCTCTTCCCCCCTGCATTGTTCGATTATCGAACTACTGTCCGTATTCCGAACTTAATCCGACGATACGGCCGCCCGGGCCGATTGGCAAGGGCCTGGGGTGGTCAGATGGTCATCGAGGAGACGACGTCCGCGATGCGGTTCAGCTCGGGAAGAAACTGCTGCCGCATCTCATTTCGGGTGGTGCGGGTCGAATGAGTCGATAGGTTGATGGCCCCGACGGCCTGCCCATTGCGGTCGCAGACCGGCACGGCGAGCGCGCGCAGGCCGCGTTCGAGCTCCTCGTCGACGATTGAAAACCGCTGCGCCCGGTCCGCGCTGACCCGGTCGAACAGCGCCTGCAAATCGGTGATGGTTTGCGGGGTATAGGCTTCGATGCGTTGCGACTTCAGCCGCCGCCACAGCTCGGCCTCGTCCAGATAGCCGAGCAGGACGCGTCCGAGCGCGGTGTGCAGCGCCGGCAGCCGGCTGCCCACCGACAGCGCCGCGGACATGATCCTGCGGGCCGGAACGCGCGCGACATAGACGACGTCGTTGCCCTGCAGGATCGCCGCCGAGCAGGATTCGCCCAGGCGCTCGCTGAGCTCGCGCATCGGCGGCAGCGCGCGCTCGATCCAGCTTTGGGTCGACAGGTAAGCGAAGCCGAGGTCGAGGATCCGTGGCGAGAGCGAAAAAGCCCGGCCGTTCTGCTCGACATAGCCGAGTTGGGTGAGGGTGCGCAGTACGCGCCGCGCGGTGGCCCGCGACAGATCGGCGACCCCTGCTGCTTCCGCCAGGGTCAGGGTCGGCCGCTCCCGCCCAAACGCTCCGAGCACCGCGAGGCCCTTGGCGAGCGTCGTCATGAACTCCTTGTCCTCGGGATGCTCCGTATCTGGCATTGGAGGCCGCCTGTTGACTCCGTTTGGGCTCTGGCGGAAACTGGTCGGCATACGAACGAATGTTCGAATATCGAACGCCGGCGCGTGTGTCAACGATACACAACAAGAGCCGGGCCATCCGGAGGGGAGGACGCGCAGATGACCTGCCACAAGACCAGCTCGACTGATCGTCATCGGATCGTCCGCCGTGGGATCGATCGCGGTGGGATCGACCGCCGTGCATTGCTGAAATATTCGGCGGCGAGCGGCGCTGTCCTGTCGGTCGGATTGAAGTCGCCGGCGATCGCGCAGGCGCGCGCGATCAAGCTGGGCTATGTCAGCCCGCAGACCGGTCCGTTGGCCGCCTTTGCGGAAGCCGACAATTTCGTCATCGCCAATTTCAAGGAAGCCACCAAGGCCGGCGTGAAGATCGGCAACGCGACGGTGCCGATCGAGGTCGTCGTCAAGGACAGCCAGTCCAATCCCAACCGCGCCGCCGAAGTCGCGAAAGATCTCATCGTCCAGGACAAGGTCGATCTGATGCTCGTGGCATCGACGCCCGAGACTACGAACCCGGTCTCGACGCAATGCGAGATCGAGGAGGTGCCGTGCATCTCCACCGTTGCGCCGTGGCAGCCCTGGTTCATCGGCCGCCAGGCCAATCCTGGGGGTGGTCCGCCGGCGTGGAAGGGCTTCAACTACACCTACCACTTCTTCTGGGGGCTGGAGGACGTCATCGCCGTCTTCACCAACATGTGGAGCCAGGTCGCGACCAACAAATCCGTCGGCGGTCTGTTTCCCAACGATGGCGACGGCAACGCCTGGGGCGACAAGGTCGTGGGCTTCCCGCCGGTGCTGGACAGGGACGGCTACAAGCTCACCGACCCCGGCCGCTACCAGAACCTCACCGACAATTTCTCCGCCCAGATCAGTGCATTCAAGTCGGCAAACTGCGAGATCATCACCGGCGTGGTGCTGCCGCCGGATTTCACCACCTTCTGGAAGCAGGCCTTGCAGCAGGGCTTCAGGCCGAAGGTCGCATCGATCGGCAAGGCAATCCTCTTTCCGGTCGCCGTCGAGGCGCTGGGCAAGGACGGCCATAACCTGTCCTCCGAGGTCTGGTGGACTCCCAACCATCCCTTCAAGTCGTCGCTTACGGGGATGAGCGCCAGGGATCTGGCCGGTGCCTTCGAAGCCGCGACCAGGAAGCAGTGGACGCAGCCCATCGGATTCGCGCATGCGCTGTTCGAGATTGCGGTCGATGTGTTCAAGCGCGCGCCGGACCGCGAAGCCAAGGCGCTGACGGCCGCGATCGCCGCGACCAATCTCGATACCGTCGTCGGCAAGGTGCAGTGGGGCGGGGCGAACCTGCCGCCGTTCGCCGCCAGGAACGTCGCCAAGACGCCGCTGGTCGGCGGCCAGTGGCGATTCAAGGACGGCAAATACGACATCGTCATCACCGACAATCGGACGGCGCCGGCTGTTCCCCTTGGGGGCAAGATGGAGGCCATCGCCTGATCTCGCGACGCGCTGGCCCACCATGTTGCTCGAAATCGCCGGCCTGCAGAAAAACTTCGGCTCTATCGTCGTCGCCGACAACCTCGACCTTGCGATGGCACCTGGCGAGGCAGTCGGCATCATCGGGCCGAACGGCGCGGGCAAGACCACGCTGTTCAACCTGATCGCGGGCAGCCTGGCGCCCGATGCCGGCGCCCTCCGCTTCGACGGCCGCGACCTGTTGGGGCTGTCACCGCAAGCACGCTGCCGTGCCGGCCTCGGTCGGACCCACCAAGTCCCACGGCCGTTCGAGAAGCTCACCGTGCTCGAGAACCTCTTGGTGGGCGCGGTCCATGCCCGCCGCAAGACCGAGCGCGAGGTTGCGCCATCCTGTGGCGAGATTCTCGACCGGCTTGGTCTTCTCAGGCGCGCCAACACGCTGGCGGGCTCGCTCACGCTGTTGGAGCGCAAGCGGCTGGAGATGGCTCGCGCGCTCGCAACCGCGCCGCGGCTCCTGCTGCTCGACGAGATCGCCGGCGGCTTGACGGAAGGCGAGTGCGGCGAGCTCGTCGCCACGATACTCCAAATCCGCGCCACCGGCGTCGCCA
>JAFAUV010000206.1 GCA_019243075.1 Bradyrhizobium sp. | reverse complement strand
AGGTTCTGCCGCACCGTGAGCCGCATCGGCATGTCGACATAGGGGCTCTCGAAATTCATCCGGCCCAGCACCTGGGCGCGGCGCTCGGGCATCGGCTGACCGAGCACGGTGATGCGGCCCGAGGTCGGCAGCACCAGCCCCATGATCATCGCGATCGTGGTGGTCTTGCCGGCGCCGTTGCCGCCCAATAGTCCGGTGATGCTGCCGCGCGCGATGCGAAACGAGATGTCGTCGACCGCGCGCGCGTTCTTGTATTGCTTGACGAGGCGCACGACTTCGATCGCGGCGGGTCCTGCCGGATCCGCCGGAGATGGTGCGGCGAGTCTTGCGTCATTTTGTGCCATGCGGAAGCGTTCATTGCGGCATTACATCGGCGAGCGCAACCTCCGGCAGCCTGAAGCGGCAATTTGTGATCGGAGGGCGGTCCGGCTAGGCTTTGAAATCATGATCGAAATTGCCGCCACCGACTTCCGCCATCCGAGGCGCCATATCCGGCTGGACACCATCCTGCGGCTGCGCTGGCTCGCTGCGCTCGGTCAACTGGCTGCCATCTTCGTGGTGGCGCAGGGCTTCGAGTTCGACATGCCGGTCGTGCCCTGCCTGACCATCGTCGCGCTGTCGGCGCTGGTCAACCTCGCGCTGCAGATATCCTTCAATCCGATGCAGCGGCTGGAGGGAGCCCATGCGGCGGCGCTGCTGGCGCTCAACATCGTCGAGCTTGCCGGGCTGTTGTACCTGACCGGCGGCCTGGAAAACCCGTTCGCGTTCCTGTTCCTCGCGCCGGTGCTGATCTCGGCAACCGCGCTGGCGGTGCGGGTGACCATCTCGCTCGGGCTTCTGGCGGTCGCGTGCGCCACCTTGCTGGTGTTCTTGCATCAGCCGCTGCCCTGGGACAATGACGAGCCATTGATCCTGCCGCCGATCTATCTGATCGGCGTGTGGATCTCCATCGTGCTTGCGATCGGCGTCACCAGCCTCTATTCGTTCCAGGCCACCGAGGAAGCGCGCAAGCTGTCGGACGCGCTTGCCGCCACCGAACTCGTGCTGGCCCGGGAGCAGCATCTGACCCAGCTCGACGGGTTGGCTGCGGCGGCGGCCCACGAGCTTGGCACCCCGCTCTCGACCATCGTGCTGGTGTCGGGCGAATTGGAAAAGGCGCTGGCCGACGACACCCCCGCCAATGCTCAACTGGCCGGCGACATCAAGACGCTGCGCGAGCAGGCGCAGCGCTGCCGCGACATTTTGTCCAAGATCACCCAGCTCTCCTCCAGCGGTGCGCCATTTGACCGCATGAAACTGTCGACCCTGATCGAGGAGACCGTGGCGCCGCACCGCGATTTCGGGGTCGCGATCAAGGTGCGCATTGCGGTCGCCGCCAGCCGCGAGCCGGTCGGTTCGCGCAACCCTGCGATCCTTTATGGCGTCGGCAATATCCTGGAGAACGCGGTCGATTTCGCGCGCAACGAGGTCGAGGTGAACGCCTGGTGGAATGACGATACGGTCGAAATCGTGATTTCCGACGACGGACCCGGCTTCGCGCCCGATATCCTGAAGCGCATTGGCGAGCCCTATCTGTCGCGACGTCGTGCCGCAGACGATCCGCCAAGCGCGCATAGCGGGCTTGGGCTCGGCGTTTTTATCGCCCGCACGTTCCTGGAGCGCACCGGGGCGACGATATCGTTTACCAATCGCATCTTCCCCGATCACGGCGCGGTGGTCCAGATCGCCTGGCCCCGCGCCCGCTTCGAGGCAAGCGAAACCGATGAAATCCCAGCCTGTTAGCGTATCCTACGTTTGGCGACCTTGGCAGTGCCGCATTGCGGCGCCATATCTCGGGCAATGCACAACCGAGACCAAGACCTTGACCGCAAGCGCTGAACTCCTCGAACACCCCGACCGCTCGCTCCTGATCGTGGAGGACGACAAGCCGTTCCTCGAGCGGCTGGCCCGCGCGATGGAGACCCGCGGCTTCTCGGTGACGTCCTGCGACAGTGTCTCCGACGGGCTCGCCCAGATCGGCAAGGCCGCGCCGGCCTTCGCGGTGGTGGATTTGCGGCTGGGCGACGGCAACGGCCTCGACGTCGTCTCCGCGCTGAAGCGCAAGCGGCCCGACGCGCGTGCCATCGTGCTCACCGGCTATGGCAACATCGCCACCGCCGTGACGGCGGTGAAGATGGGCGCGGTCGACTATCTCGCCAAACCCGCCGATGCCGACGACGTCATCGCGGCGCTGCTTGCAACCGGCACGGAGAAGTCCGAGCCGCCGCAGAACCCGATGTCGGCCGACCGCGTGCGCTGGGAGCACATCCAGCGCATCTACGAAATGTGCAACCGCAACGTTTCGGAGACCGCGCGTCGGCTCAACATGCATCGGCGCACCCTGCAACGGATCCTCGCCAAGCGCGCGCCGCGCTGAACGGCTGCGAGGTTTAAGAGAAGCTTAACGCGGGAACCGACCGCCGGTGTGCGGTAGCGTAACTCAGTTCTTAACGTTTCTCCGCTAGTTTGACCGTTCCAGTCATTCATCGACGCGTCACGCCTGACGCGCCGCCTTCCGGGACGGACGATGCTCAACCTGTTCTCGAACCGCTCGATCGCCGTGAAGCTTGCCGCCATGACGGTCGTCGCCGCGATCTGCATGGCGCTGGTCGCTACCACGGTGCTTCTGATCGCCCGCAACCAGCTCGTCACCGAGCGCACCGAGAAGGCGCATGCGATCGTCGATGCCGTCTGGCAACTCGCCGACGGCTATCAGCAGATGGTGGCGTCCGGTAAGATCACGGAGGAGGAAGCCAAGAAGAAATTCTTCGAGGCCGCCAACAACATCTGGTACGAAAATCACACCAACTACGTTTTCATCTATGACTATGACACGGGGATCTGCGTCTCCAATCCTGGCGTCGCGACGCTGCTCGGCAAGGACATGCGCGGCGTCAAGGACGTTCACGGGATTCCCTTTGCGCAGATGCTGATGGATATCGCGCGCCAGGGCCAGGGCAGCCTGCGCTATTCGTTCCTGCGCAGCGCCATCGATCCGACCCCGCTCGACAAGGTGGCCTTCACCCGCGGCTTTGCGCCATGGCATCTGATGATCGGCACCGCGACCTATCTCTCGGAAGTCGATGCGACATTCTGGTCGATGGTGCAGACCGCCTCGGTGCTGATCGCCGTGCTGATGCTGATCTCGATCGGCATCGCCTGGCTGGTCACGCGCAGCGTCGTCAAGCCGCTGACCGGCCTCAAGGACCGCATGGCCTCGCTTAGCGAAGGCCAGCTCGATGCGCCCGTCGCTCATGCCGAGCGTTCGGACGAGATCGGCCAGATGGCCCGCACCGTGCAGGTGTTCCGCGACGCCATGATGGAGACCAGCCGGCTGCGCGAACAGCAGGCGGAAACCGAGCATCGCCAGGGCGAGCGGCGCAAGGCCGACATGAACCGGCTCGCCGACCAGTTCGAAAGCGAGGTAGGCCAGATCATCAATCTGGTGTCGACAGCCGCCGGCCAGCTCGAGGCGTCGTCGGCGACCTTGAGCCAGACTGCCGACAGCGTCGAGCAGATCAGCCGGCAGGCTTCGCACGCCTCGAACGAAGCCACCGCCAATGTTCATTCCGTCGCCGCCGCCAGCGAAGAGCTGTCCTCTTCGGTCAGCGAGATCAGCCGCCAGGTTTCGGCTTCCGCCCGCATCGCCGGCGAGGCGGTCGATCAGGCGCAAAAGACCGACGCGCGCATCAGCCAGTTGTCGCAGGCGGCCGCCAGGATCGGCGACGTCGTCGATCTCATTCAGTCGATCGCCGGACAGACCAATCTGCTGGCGCTGAACGCGACCATCGAGGCGGCGCGGGCAGGAGCGGCCGGCAAGGGCTTTGCCGTCGTCGCCGCCGAGGTGAAATCGCTCGCCGAGCAGACGGCGAAAGCGACCGACGAGATCAGCCAGCAGATCGCCGACATCCAGGCGGCAACCCAGGACTCCGTCGCCGCGATCAAGGAGATTGGCGCAACGATTGCCAAAATATCGGAAATCTCCTCGACGATCGCCTCCGCGGTCGAGGAGCAGGGTGCCGCCACCCAGGAGATCTCGCGCAATGTGCAGCGCGCGGCCGAAGGCACCTCGCAGGTCGCGGCCAATATTTCCAGCGTCCAGCGCGGCGCGTCGGAAACCGGCGGCGCTTCGTCCCAGGTGCTTTCGGCGGCGCAGTCGCTGTCGAACGAAAGCAGCCGTCTCAAGCGCGAGGTCGGCAAATTCATGGACACGGTTCGCGCGGCTTGAGTAGCCGCGCGCTGCCCTCGACCGATCCGAACTGTCCAGGCCGGTTCACAGGCGAGGCGAGGAGTAGGAGCGGCTAGAATTCCGCGTGGCCTTGCGGATCGATCAACCGGTTGATGCGGAGAGCCGCGGCCATCCCAAACCGCACCGTCATCAGCTTGCGCGTCGGCGCCGGCAGGCGGTGCTCCGGCGCATCGCAGAGCATGTCCGCGCCATAGGCATCGGCGACGATCAGGCCGGTGTCTTTGGGGAAAATCTCGGGCGGCAGCTGCTGCGTAAAGGCAAAGAACAGCCGGTCGCAATGCGCGCGGTAATCCTCCCATTTATGATCGGCGCGCAGATCCCCGACCGAGGATTTGATCTCGACGATCCAGATGTCGCCGCGCTCGTTCAGCGCCACCAGATCGGCCCTGCGGCCCGACGGCAGCGACAATTCGCTGACCGAGGTAAAGCCGAGCGAACGCAACAGCCTGGCCGTGCCGCGCGCCACCGCCAGCGCGGTCTCGGACTGACGGCCGTCCGGCGGCGGAGCCATGCTAATCTGGCGCAGGGGCGATTCCATCGCCATATGCTAGCCGATTTCGACAGCGTCGGCCGCACGAATCTTGGCTTGGCGGGCCCGCAAAAATAGGCAAAGTGCGTCCATGGCACAGCAAACAGCTACCCCGACCGAAAACCAGGCAAAAGCCGGCGCGATGATCGTGCCGGTGACGCTGTTCGAACAGAACTGCACCATCCTCTGGCACGAGCCGAGCAAGAAGGCCGTGGTGATCGACCCCGGCGGCGACGTGCCCAAGATTCTCGAAGCGATCCAGCAGGCCGGCGTCACCGTCGAGCGGATCTGGCTGACGCATGGCCATATCGATCACGTCGGCGGCGCGGCCGAGCTGCGCGATGCGCTGAAGGTGCCGATCGAGGGGCCGCACCGGGCCGACAGCCACATGCTCGAACATGTGGTCGAGAGCGGCGCGCGCTTTGGCATGACCGGGGTGCGCAATTTCACGTCGGATCGCTATCTCGACGAAGGCGAGCAGGTCCATATCGGCGAGCTCACCTTCGACATCCTGCACTGCCCCGGCCATTCGCCAGGCAGCGTCGTCTATTTCAACAAGGCGCTGCGCTTCGCCCATGTCGGCGACGTCCTGTTCAACGGCTCGGTCGGGCGCACCGATCTGCCCGGCGGCAGCCACGAGACGCTGATCAAGTCGATCATCGAGAAGCTGCTGCCGCTCGGCGACGACGTCGGCTTTCTCTGCGGCCATGGCGCCGGCTCGAGCATCGGCCAGGAACGGCGCACCAATCCATTCATCACCGGGGCGATGTAACGCCGTCGCTTGTCTTGGCGGCGCTTCGCGATCCGACCTCTTCCCGCAAGCGGGGCGAGGTGAAGCGGGGCTTGAGTTAGCCGGCCGCTACTTCATCAGGCCTGCGGCGGTGAGCGCGCGGGTGATCACGGCGCCGACATCGATGCCGCGGCGGCGCGGCTCCTCCTTTTCCGCCGTCTCGGCGCGAGCTTGTGTTCGCTCGCCGCGGGCCTGTGTTCGCTCGGCGCGAGCCTGTGTTCGCTCGGCGCGAGCCTGCATCATCGTCAGCGGATCGAACACCTCGGTAAAATCCGGCATCGGCACCGGGGGGATGATCGGTGCGGAGGGGCCATTCACCTTCGCCGGCGTCGGAGCCGGCTTGCGCGCCGGCTTGGAGGCCTTCTTCGCCTCCGGCTTCGGCCCGGACTCGGCAATCCATCCGGTCAAGCCAAAGAATTTGGCGATGTGATAGGACGAGGAAATGCCAGCTTCGAGCATGAATGCGCCCCGCGCGCCGTAGCGCTGCTCGTTTTCGGCGGCGCCGAGCGGCGTGCCGTGGGCCATGGCGGTGATGGTGTAGGATTCGACGATGGTCTCGCCATCCGCGTTCCACCAGACCCGGCGCGGATAGCCGTCGACCATGCCCTCCGACATCGGCGCCTGCGGCAGATGATGCAGGTCGAGCCACTGCTTGACGATCTCTCTGGCATTGGCGGGCGCGACCACGCCGTCGGCGCTGCCGTGCCACACCGAAAGCCTTGGCCACGGCCCCGGGTGATGCGAAGCCTTGCGCACGAGATCGCCGAGCCGCCGCGGTGTCCGCACCGGCGTGGCGTGCATCACGGCCAGCGCCTCGCGCACATTATTGGCGACACCGTAGGGAACGCCGGCGATGATGGCGCCGGCCGAAAACACCTCCGGATAGGTCGCGAGCATCGCCGAGGTCATGGCGCCGCCGGCCGAAAGTCCGGTGACGAAGATGTGGCGCTGGTCGATGCCGTGATCTTCGACCATGCGCGCGATCATCTGCCGGATCGAGGCAACCTCGCCGTGATCGCGCGTGACATCCTCCGGGCTGAACCAGTTGAAGCAGCCATTGGCATTGTTCGACAGCTGCTGCTCCGGGATCAGCAGGGCAAAGCCAAAATGCTGCGCCAGCGTCGACCAGCCCGCGCCGTGATCATAGCCGGCCGCGGTCTGGCCGCAGCCATGCAGGACGACGACCAGCGCGCGCGGCTGCTGCAGCTTGTCCGGCACGAACGCGAACATGCGTAAAGCACCCGGATTGGGTCCGAAATCACCGATCTCGAGCAGCGGGCTCTCGACCTCCGGACGCAGGCCACGCCCAAGCTCGTTAAGACGATCGAGCTTCGGCAGACGTCTCAGGAAATCGACATTGTTGGCAAGCGACACCGGCAGCTCCTCCCGCGAGATTGGTAAACCTCAGCATCGCAAGATAGTTGCTGCGCCGCAAAATAAAAAGGCCGTGTGCTGCCGATCCCCTGAATTCACCGCGATTGCAGCCGATTTGCAACGTTCACGCCCGCGTCACGCTCAATCTTCAGGCAGGGGCGCGCCGCATCCATGACAGCAATGCGGCGCTGGCCATGAGCGAGAGCACGAACAGCACAAGCGCGGCAAACAAGGCCGCTTGCGCCGCATGTGCTGATGCGACGGCAAAGAATACCGCGCCGATCGCGGCAACGCCCGCGGCGTTGGCGATTTGCGCGGTCGTGCCGTACATGCCCGAGCCGGAACCGGCGCTCGCCGGCTTCACGCTGGAGAGCACGATTCCGGACAGCGGCGCCATCACTAATCCCTGGCCGTATCCGAAGATCATCAATATCGATGCGAGCATCAGCGCGCCCGGTGTCGGCACCAAGGCGACCATCAGTGCCAGCGCGAGAAGTCCCGCGATCTGGATCGCGCATCCCTCGATCAGCACCAGCGTGCCGCGGTGCCTGGCACGAACGCTGCCGAGGCGCGAAGCGATCACGAAGGTGAGCGCCAGCGGCACGAAGACGCATCCTGCCTTGATCGGCGGAATTGCGAGCGCCTTCTGCATGAACATGGTCATCACCAGGTAGAACGACAGGTTGGCGAAGAAGAAAAAGAACGCGGCGGCAAGCCCGCGCATGAAAGCCGTGTCCGACAGCAGCGCGAGATCGATCAGCGGCATGCCGCCGCGTCTTTCCACCGCGCGTTCGAGCTTGACGAAGCCCGCCATGATCGGGGCGCCCGCGGCCATCGCCAGCCATACCGGTGGCGACCAATGCAACTCGTGGCCGAACAAGAGCGGCCCGATCAAGCACAGCAAGCCGAGGAACAGCACGATCGCGCCTGGCACATCGAGCCGCGTGGCGCTGCGGCGCGGCACCGACGGCATGATCTTGAAAGCCGCCATGATGATGAGAATCCCGAACGGCACGTTGACGAAGAATACGGTGCGCCAGCCGAGGCCGCCGAGATCGAACGTCACCAACATGCCGCCAAGCGCGAAGCCGGCGGCCCCCGCAAGCCCCAGCACGATGCCGTAGATGCCGAAAGCGCGGGCGCGCGCCTGATCGACGAACAACAGGTGCAGCGTCGCCAGCACCTGCGGCACCATCAGCGCCGCGGTCGCGCCCTGCGCCAGGCGGGCTGCGATCAGCTCGGGCGCGGACTGCGCCAGGCCGCACCACAGCGAGGTCAGCGTGAAGCCGGACACGCCGGCAAGGAAGATGCTCTTGATGCCGTAGATGTCGCCGAGCCGCCCTCCGGTGACGATCAGCGTGGCGTAGGCAATGAGATAGATCGCGATCACCGATTCGACCTCGGCCGTCGAGGCATGCAGCTCGACTGCAATCGTCGGGATCGCGACGTTGACCACGAACGCGTCGACGCCGAAGATGAATTGCGCCGCGACCACGATCGCGAGCACCCACCAGCGACGGGACATCGCCTTGGCTGAAACCATCTGATGCATGGGAGGAGAGCCTTGCCGGAAACCCGCTGCATCGGATATTTCAGCTCGCGGCCGTCTTCGCGATTACCTCGGAGGTAAGTGCATCGTCATTGCGAGCCACGACAATGCCGGGGAGGCCTTTTGCGTAGGGTCGGAAAAAGGCGCACTGGCGCCGTGCCCACCTCCGGCACTCGATCCGTGAGGTGGGGACGCTGCCCTTTGCCACGCTGCGAAGAGAGCTAGTACTACTGGGTCACAAATTTCGCCGCTGGTTTAGCGGCATGCGACGGTTGCAACATGGGCATCGTTGCAGGGTCGCTGCGATCGTGACGGCCAACAGCCGATGAATGGTGGCGATCGAGTTCGGGACGTGGCGCTGCGGCCG
>JAFAUV010000396.1 GCA_019243075.1 Bradyrhizobium sp. | reverse complement strand
TTCCGGCGCCGGCAAGACCTCGCTGATCAACATCATCGCCGGCCTGTCGCAGCCCGACCGCGGCACCATCGTCGTCGACGGCGAAACGCTCGACGATACGCCCAGGGGTATCCATGTGCCGACCTGGCGTCGCCGTATCGGCTATGTGTTCCAGGATGCGCGGCTATTCCCGCATCTCGACGTGCGACAGAACCTCGATTACGGCCGGCGCATGCATGGCCTTGCCGACGACACTGGACAGAAGAAACGCGTCACTGACCTGCTCGACATCGGCCATCTCCTGGACCGCCGTCCCGGCAAATTGTCCGGCGGCGAACGCCAGCGCGTCGCGCTCGGCCGCGCGCTGCTGGCAAAGCCGCGGCTGTTGCTGCTCGACGAGCCGCTTGGCGCGCTCGACGAGGGCCGCCGCGCGGAGATCTTGCCGTATCTGGTGCGCCTGCGCGACGAAGCGCGCATCCCGATGGTCTATGTCAGCCACGACGCCGCCGAAATGCGCCAGCTCGCCACCCAGATCGTGCTGCTGCAACGCGGCCGCGTGAGCTCGTTCGGCGGGGTGAAGGTGCTGTCCTAGAGCGGGATGACGCTTCTTCGAATCGTCATCCCCCTCTATCTTTTTGTTTGAGCATGATCTTTTCGGAAAACCGCTGCACACTTTTCCGGAGCATGCTCTAGGCCCTCATTCCGAGCCGAGGCGCGCCACCCTCACACTACTTCCTTCGCGTGCAGTTCGGCGATCGCCTCGGCGTCGTAACCGATCGCTCTCAGCACCTCGTCCGTATGCGCGCCGATGCCCGGCGCCATCGAATCGAGCTTGCCGCTGCCATGGGCCAGGCGGAAACCGCTGCCGGCAAAGCGCAGGCGGCCATAGGGCGTGTCGACTTCTTGGATCGCGCCGCGCGCTGTGATCTGCGGATGATCGATCACCTCCTCGACCTTCCAGATCGAGGCGCAGGGCGCGCCGGCGGCGCCCAGAATCCTCTCCCATTCGCGCGGGCTGTTCTTCGCCAGCGCCTCCTCGATGATGGCGCGGAGCGCCGGCTCGTGCTCCTGCCGCGCGAACCAGTCGGGAAAGCGCGGATCGTCCAGCACATCCTCCCGGCCGATCGCGGTCATCAGCGCGCGATATTGCCTCTCATTGTTCACGGCCAGCAACAGATGGCCGTCGCCCGCCTTGAACAGGTTCGCGGTCGGCTTGCGGCTCACCGCCTGATTGCCGGACAATTGCTGACGATGGCCGGCGACCGAGTAGTCGGCGATCTGCCCCGACAGGAAGGCGAGCGCGGCCTCGAGCATGGAGACGTCGACGAGCTGTCCCTTGCCGGTCCGGTCGCGCTGAAACAGCGCGCTGGAGACGCCGAAGGCCGCGGTCGCGCCCGACAGCACGTCACAGATCGCAAAGCCCGCGCGCGTCGGCCCGGTCTCCTGGTGGCCGGTGATCGCCATGATGCCGCTCATCGCCTGGATCTTGCCGTCATAGCCGGGGGCGCTGCGCTCCGGTCCGGTCTGGCCGAAGCCGCTGATGGCGCAATAGATCAGCCGCGGGTTGATCGCCGACAGCGCCTCATAGCCGATCCCGAGCTTGTCCATCACGCCGGGCCGGAAATTCTCCATCACCACGTCGGCTTGCAGGGCGAGCTTTTTGACAATGGCGATCGCCTCCGCCTTGGAGAGATCGAGCGTCAGGCTGCGCTTGTTGCCGTTGACCGCCTGAAACGCCGGCGCGAGGTTGCGTTCGGCCCATTCGCGGCTGAGCGGCGTGCGGCGCATGTCCTCGCCCCCGCGCCGCTCCACCTTGATCACGTCGGCGCCGAGCAAGGCGAGTTGATAGCTCGCATAGGGGCCGGCCAGCACCTGCGTGAAATCGAGAATCTTCACGCCTTCGAACGGTCGGGTCACCTGGGGCTCCTCCTGGCGATATGATCGCCGTCATTGCGAGGAGCGGGGCGACGAGGCAATCCACACTGGCTCCGCGGTGTCGCGACGGCTCCATCATTGTTCTTCGCGACGTATCACGCCGCGCGGTTGCCGCGGGCGATCGCTTTTTGCCGGTCGAATTCCGCGCGACGCCGCGCCAGCTCTTCCGGGCTCATCTGCGCGACGTTGTTGTAATCGAGCTTCCAGGACGCATCCTCGCTCCAGCGCAGCGGCGACTGCATGGTGGTGCGCGCGCCGACGGCATTTTCGAGCAGGCCGAGCGCAAGTTCCAAGGTCAGCGCCTGCGAATCCACCTCATGCGGCTTGCCGGCGGAATTGCCGAGCGGGAAATCGGAGAACAGGAAGCGCGGCACGGCGGCGTGCTCGACGATATCCTTGGCGCAGCCCATCACCACGGTCGGAATGCCATTGGCCTCGAGATGGCGCGCGACCAAGGCGGTGGTCTGGTGGCAGACCGGGCAGTTCGGCACCAGCACGGCGACATCGACCTGATCGGCCCGGCATCGCGCGAGAATATCCGGCGCGTCGATGTCGATGGTGACGCGATGGCTGCGGTTGGTCGGTGCGCCGAAGAAGCGCGGCGCGACCTCGCCGATGCGGCCGCGCGCCTGCGCCTCGACGAGTTGCGGCAGCGGAAACCAGGTGCCGGAGTCGGTCGCCGATGTGTGCTTGCGGTCATAGCCGATGTGCGAGATGCGCAAATCGTGCTGCTTCGAGGCGTCGCCCTCATAGACCTTGTAGAATTTGGCGCTGCCATTGTAGGCGGCGCCCGGGCCCTGATCGCCCTTGGCGGGATCATAGGGCGCGGCCGTCGTGACGATGGTGACGCGCGACACCGACAGCGGCTTTTTCAGCCTCTGGAAGGGAGCATCGACATAATGCGCCCAGCGGTAGGGCGTGGTGTAGCCGATCGCGGCGTAATAGTCCCGCGTCCGCTGCATATAGGGGATCGGGACATCATCGTCGGGCGCAAAGCCGAATTCGCCGTCGGACGGAGCTGGCATATTTTTCTCCTGCGTTTCCTGCACGGTTGTTTGGAACGAGACTAGAGATAGTTGAGCCATTGCTCAACAGCCATACAGCACAGCCATACAGCGTTTCGCGAGGAGCGAAGCGACGAAGCAATGATGGACCTAAGCTCAAATCCCCGCGACCGAGGTCCAGAGCTTGCCGAGCCTCTTCTTGAAGGACTGCATGCGCGTCGGCGGTACGGCTTCGTCTTCGTCCTCGGGCAGGCGCAGGCCAATGACATTGACCCGGCCCCCGCCGAGGCTGCGGGCGACGAGCACGATCGAATCGAGCGGCAGGGTCGCGCCCTCCTTCGGGGCGTGGTCGAGATGGACGTCGAAATAGTCCGCCAGCGTCAGCCTCGCCTCGTTCTCATCGACCTTGACGCCGTAGATTTCGGCCAGCTCGGACAGCGTATGCTCGCCGGAGACAATGAAATCGCCGAGCAGATGCGGGTCGGGCGACGAACTCGGCTGCATGTCGACAAAGAAGCGATCCAGCGCCTCGGCGCGTTCGGGCGGGGCCAGGAGATAGATGTAATCCCCCGGCGCGACCGGCTCGGCCTCCGCGGGCGTGAGGATGCTCTCGTTGCGGATCACCAGCGTGGGCTTCGACCAGGACGGGATCAAGCCGCGACGGAAGAACAGGCTTTTTGGCCGCACGGGATAGCCGACCAGCTCCTGCTCGAGCTGGCCGGGCAGATCGAGCTCGACGCGGCGCGGGCCCCGCTCGGAGCGCGGCAGGGCGACATGCAGCCGCCGCGCGGCCGCCGCCAGGGTCCAGCCCTGCAACAATAGCGAGATGATGACGACCACAAAGGCCACGTCGAAATAGAGATAGGCTTTTGGCAGGCCGACCAGCATCGGGATCGAGGCGAGGAAGATCGCGACCGCGCCGCGCAGGCCGGTCCAGGCGATGAAGACTTTCTCGCGCCAGTTGAAGCGGAACGGGGCGAGGCAGAGGAACACCGCCGCCGGACGCGCCGCCAGCATCAGCACCAGGGCGACGATGACGGCCGGCCCGATGCTGTCGCCGAGCCGGTGCGGCGACACCAGCAAGCCGAGCAGCACGAACATCACGATCTGCGCCAGCCAGGTCGCGGCATCCAGGAAGCTCACGACCGAGTTGTGCGCCCGCGTCGGCCGGTTGCCGACGATGATGCCGGCGAGATAGACCGCTAGAAAACCGGAGGCATGCACCATCTGCGCCACGCCAAAGATCACCAGCACCGCGGTCGTCACGAATGGCGCATGCAGCCCCTGCGGCAGGGCCACGCGATTGAGCGCGATCACCGTCACACGGCCGCCGATCACGCCGATGACGGCGCCGAGCACCGCCTCCTGCGCAAGCTCCACCAGCACATGGCCGGGCGTCGAGTGCCCGACCGAGATGAACTCGACCAGCATCAGGGTGAGGAAGACGGCGAAAGGATCGTTGGAGCCTGACTCGGCCTCCAGCGTCGCTCCGACCCGCGGCCGCAGGCGCAGGCCCTGCGCATGAACCAGCAGGAACACCGCCGCGGCATCGGTGGAGGCGACCACGGCGCCGACCAGGAGCGCCTCGGTCCAGTTCAGGTCGAGGGCGTATTTCGCCGCCGGCGCCGTGATCGCCGCGGTCAGCAGCACACCGACGGTCGCCAGCACCATCGAGGGCACCAGCACCGTTCGGATGGTCGCAAACCGGGTGCGCAGGCCGCCGTCGAACAGGATCAGCGCCAGCGCCACCGAGCCGACGAGATAGGTGGTGCGCACGTCGTCGAACTCGATCCGACCAGGCCCGGAATCACCGGCCAGGATGCCGATCACCAGGAATGCCAGCAGCAGGGGCGCGCCGAAGCGCAGCGCCAGGAGGCTCGACAGGATGCCTGCCATCAGGAGGGCCGAGCCGAGCAGAATGGCGATACTGACCTGGTCGAGAGCAGCCATGTGGTTTCGAAAAATCGGTCAAATGCTTGCAATCGCATCCTTATCGTCGCCATGATTGGACGCCAACCCCAATTTGTGCGAACGCGACAAAGTGCCGGGATTTGCGGCCGTGGCGGCAGCTTGGCACCGTATTGTCTCGATGGTCGCCCGCCCGCGTTTGTGGGATTCTGCGTCACCGCTCGAATCACGCCGATGCGCCTCAGAGAATTTTGCCGATGGATATCGACCTCAAGGACGTTCTTTCCTTCCTTCACGACGCGGCGCGGCAGTTCGGCGCCGAGCTCACCTCGCCCTGGTTCTATCTGCAGTTCGGCCTGATCCTGGCGGGTACCGGCATTGCGCTCGCGACCGACGCCGCCGTCCGCGCCCGCTTCGACACGACCTCACTGGCCATGCGCTGGCCGCTGCCGCTCCGGCATTTCGCCCGCGTGATGGTCGCGAGCGCCTCGACGGCCGTGTTCGCGGTGCTGATGGTCGTCAGCCGCGTCGTCATGTGGCACACGACCTGGCCGAGCCGCAGCTATCTGCTGATGGTCTCGGCCAAGCTGGCGCTGGCTTGGCTGGCGATCCGGCTCGTCACCTCGGCGATCCGCAACGCCGTCATCGTCCGCCTGGTCTCGATCTCGGCCTGGGTGGTCGCCGCGCTCAGCGTCATCGGCCAGCTCGACTGGGCCGCCGACACGCTGGATTCGGTCGCGATCGAAGTCGGCGGCTTGCGGCTGTCGCCGCTGCTCGTCATCAAGGCCGGCGCGCTGGTGATCGTGGCGCTGTGGCTCACCAACATCGCGAGCAATTTCGCCGAAAGCCGGATCAATCGCGCCGCCGACCTGACGCCGTCGATCCAGGTGCTCCTGATCAAGATCATCCGCATCGGTCTGATGGTGATCGCTATCGCCATTGCGCTCTCGGCGGTCGGCATCAATTTGTCGGCGCTCGCGGTGTTCTCCGGCGCGGTCGGCGTCGGCATCGGCATCGGCCTGCAGAAGATCGTCGCCAATTTCATCTCGGGCATCATCCTGCTCGCGGACAAATCGGTGAAGCCCGGCGACCTCGTCACCATCGGCGACAATTCGGGGCGCATCAGCGCGATGAAGACGCGTTACATCTCGGTCGCTGCCGGCGACGGCCGCGAATTCCTGATTCCGAACGAGGACCTGGTGACGCAGAAGGTCACCAACTGGACCTATACCGACAAGAACACGCTGGTGAAGATCGCCTTTGCCACCAATTACGACGCCGATCCGAGACTGGTCGTGCGGCTCGCGATCGAAACCGCTTCCGCCGCGCCGCGCGCGATCAAGGGCAAGCCGCCGAACTGCATCCTGACCGAATTCGCGGAAGCCGGCATGAGGTTCTCGCTGACCTTCTGGATCGCCGATCCCGACGGCATGGACAATGTGAAGAGCGAGGTGATGCTGGCGCTGTGGGACGCCTTCAAGCGGGACGGCATCCGGGTGCCCTACCCGGTGCGCGAAATCCGCCTCCGCGGTAGCGCGCTGCCGGTCGAGAGCGTGGCCGAGGTTTCAGGTTGAAAATCATGGGTTTGGAGCCGTTCCACCGTAGCAAACCCGGCTTGCGCGTGCGGCCCCGATCATTAGATTAGGCCTTTCAAATCAACCATTCCCCACCGAGCCACTCCGCCCATGAGCTATATCGAAGCCACCGACACCTCGCTGCGCAAGACCGGGCAGATCAAGCTGCATGGCCCGAGCGCCTTCGCCGGCATGCGCAAGGCCGGCAGCCTGGTGGCGAAGTGCCTCGACGAGCTCACCGATCTCGTCAAGCCTGGCCTTCCGACCTCGAAGATCGATGACTTCGTCCGCGAGTTCGCTTTCGGACATGGCGCCTATCCGGCGACGCTGATGTATCGCGGCTACCGCTATTCGACCTGCACCTCGATCAACCACGTGGTCTGCCACGGCATGCCCGGCGATCGCGCGCTGAAGGAAGGCGACGTCGTCAATATCGACGTGACCTTCATCCTCGACGGCTGGTACGGCGATTCCAGCCGGATGTATGCGATAGGCCCGATCGCGCGCAAGGCCGAGCGGCTGATCGAGGTGACCTATGAGGCGATGATGCGCGGCATTGCCGCGGTCAAGCCCGGCACCACCACCGGCGACATCGGCCATGCCATCCAGAGCTTTGTCGAGCCGCAGGGCATGAGCGTGGTGCGCGACTTCTGTGGCCATGGCCTCGGCCGCCTGTTCCACGACGAGCCCAACATCATCCATATCGGGCGCGCCGGCGAGGGCGTGCCGCTGAAGCCCGGCATGTTCTTCACCATCGAGCCGATGATCAATCTCGGCAAGCCGCATGTGAAGATCCTCTCCGACGGCTGGACCGCCGTGACGCGCGACCGCTCGCTCTCGGCGCAGTTCGAGCATTCGGTCGGCGTTACCCATGATGGCGTGGAGATCTTCACGCTGTCGCAGCGCCATGCCGAGAAGCCGCCGGTTGCGGGCTGATGTCGAGGCGCCGGCACCCGCATTCTCGTTCGCTCGCGAGGTAAACCAGCGCCGCGAGCGGCAACGCGATGCCGATCGACGAAGCCAGGGTCCACCCCAGGCACTTCTGCGCGCCACCCGCTGCGGCAAGCGCTTCCGGTTGCAAAAGACGGCGAACCGGGCATGTATGGCGGCGATGCCTGCGAAGTCCAAACCACCGCAAGACCAGCCCGCCGGGGAGCCGCATTATCACGGTCACCGGGAACGCCTGCGCGAACGCTTTTACAGCGCCGGCCCGGACGCATTGACCGACTACGAGCTGCTCGAAATGGCCCTGTTTGCGGCGATCCCGCGGCGCGACACCAAGCCGCTCGCCAAGGCGCTGATCAAGAAGTTCGGCTCTTTCGCCGAGGTCATCCACGCCCCCGAAGCCCGGCTGCGCGAAGTCGAAGGCATCAAGGATGCGTCCGTCCACCAGCTCAAGCTGATCGCGGCCGGCGCCGATCGCATTGCCAAGGGTGAGATCAAGAAGAGCATCGCGCTGTCGTCCTGGCAAGAAGTGATCGATTATTGCCGTTCCAGCATGGCGTTCGCCGACAAGGAGCAAGTCCGGCTGCTGTTCCGCGACAAGCGCAACCAGCTCATCGCCGACGAGGTGCAGCAGGTCGGCACCGTCGACCACACCCCTGTCTATCCGCGCGAGGTGATCAAGCGCGCGCTGGAGCTATCCGCAACCGCGCTGATCCTCCTGCACAACCACCCCTCCGGCGATCCGACGCCCTCGCAGGCCGACATCCAGATGACAAAAGCGATCATCGACATCGCGGCCCCGCTCGGCATTGCCGTGCACGACCACATCATCGTCGGCAAGAGCGGGTATGCGAGCCTGAAGGGGATGAAGTTGGTCTGATCAAGGGCAGACCGCGCACGAGCGCCGCAAGAGGCGTGAAGGCAATGTTTTCGGGATGTCGGGCGGCCGGCGCAGCCCCCGCGCGGCGGGCCGGTCTTGAACCGGATGGCGCCCGCGGCGCCTGGCGGTGCACGAGAGAAGATCTGCTCGAACAGGTCGTTTCTACTGCCGCAGCATGATCAGGGGATCGGCGCTGTCGGGGACCAGGCGCCATTGCGCGTTATCGTCGGCCTCGAAGCGCCAGACCTCGCCGCTGGCCGACATCAGCATGATCTGGCCGTGCTCCAGCCGCCATTGCGTCGGCGCGAAGGCCTCGACGGTGGAATCGCATTTCGGCTTCAGGAAGACCTGGAAATTGTCGTTGCCGGCGTCATTATTGGTGAGCGTCAGCCCGCAGATGGTATTGCCGTTGCCGCGGACCATGGCCCAGTCGCCGATCATCTGGTCCATCGATTTGGCGAGCGAGCGGGCGGCTGCGAGATTTTGCAGGATGTAGACGCCCTCGCCGGTGCGCATGCCTTCCAGAATGCCGGCCTCGACCTCGGTGAAATCGATCACGGCCTCGCCGGTGCCATCCTGCAGGCGGACGATGTCGAGCCCCCTGATGTTCCAGCCGGTGATGTCCTTGGTGAAGGGCAGCGCCGCCGCACAGCCGGGCTCGAGTTCGAGCTTCAGTCCTTGCGGCGAGGAATCCGGCTTCAGCGTCACCACGCAGGTCTTGCTGCGATCGGTGGTGGAAAGCTCCCATTGGCCGACCATGTTCTTCTTTAGCTCCGCGGCGTCCTGCGCACGCACAGGCGAGACCACGACGGCACATGCGGCGAGCGCCCCGAAGGCATGCGAGAGGCGAAACGTCATGAGCTGGCCCTTGTTAGGTCGCCGCTTCAGCTGGCCTTGATCGGCGTCTCCGCGACCGGTGTCAGCGGCGGCTTGCCGGCGAACCAGTTCTTCAGATTGTCGACCACGAGCTGATCCATCGCGTTCCGCGTTACCACCGAAGCCGAGCCAATATGTGGCAGCAACACGACATTCTGCATGGCCTTGAGCTCGTCCGGCACGTTCGGCTCCTGCTCGAACACGTCGAGGCCGGCGGCCAGGATGGCGCCCGATTTCAGCGCTGATATCAGCGCCTGCTCGTCGAGCACGCTGCCGCGCGCGACATTGACGATCACGCCGCGCGGACCCAGCGCTTTCAAGACCTCGGCGTTGATCATCTTGTGGGTCGCAGTGCCGCCGGGCACGATCACCACCAACGTGTCGACCGCCTTCGCCATCTCGATCAGATCGGGATGGTGCTTGTAGGATAGGCCGGCGGCGGGCTTGCGCGAATGATAGCAGACGGGGACGCGCGAGGCTTCCAGCCGGCGCGCGATGGCCTGTCCGATCCGCCCCATGCCGACAATGCCGATCTTGCGGTCGCGCAGCGAGCCGGCGCTGAGCGGATAGTTCTGCGTCTGCCAGAGGCCCGAGCGCACATAGCGATCGGCCTTGACGAACTCGCGCAGCGTCGCGATCAGAAGCCCCATGGCAACGTCGGCGACCTCTTCGGTCAGCACGTCGGGGGTATTGGTGACCATGATGTTGTGCTCGCGCGCATAGGCCGCGTCGACATGGTCGTAGCCGACGCCGAAGCTCGCGACGATCTCGAGCTTCGGAAACCGCGCCAGCGATTCCCTGTTGGCCGCGACGGTGTGGTAGGTCACCGCCATGCCCCGCATGTTCGCGACCGCATCCGGCGTCAGCCGCTCCAGGTCGGCGCGGGTTTCGGCGCAATGCACCACGAACTGGTCGGGAAAGCCCTTTTCCAGGATCGGCCGCATCGGCCCGTAGACCAGAAGGTCGATCTTTTCGGAGGCCGTCATCAGTTTTCCTTTCCAAGCGCACTTTCGTGCCAACGCCGCAACACGAGATGCGAAACTAGCGCCAGCACGGCATAGATGACAATCCCGGCCACCGACAGCAACAGCAGCGCCGCGAACATGCGGGGTATGTTGAGGCGGTAGCCGGATTCGGCGATTCGATAGGCCAATCCGGAGCCGGCCCCTGCGGTGCCGGCCGCGATCTCGGCCACGACCGCGCCGATCAGCGACAGCCCGCCGGCAATGCGCAGGCCGCCGAGAATATAGGGCAGCGCGGTCGGCAGCTTGAGGAACAGAAGCGTCTGCCAGCGCGAGGCGCGATAGAGCCGAAACAGGCCGGCGAGATTGCGGTCGACCGAATTGAGGCCGAGCGTGGTGTTGGACAGCACCGGGAAAAATCCCACGATCCAGGCGCAGACCACGACCGCGGTCTGCTGCGGCAGATAGATCAGAAGCAGCGGCGCGATCGCGATGACCGGCGTAACCTGCAGGATCACGGCGTAGGGAAGCAGCGAAAATTCGATGAGCTTCGACAGGTTGAAGATCAGCGCGAGCAGGATGCCGCCGGCGCTCGCGGCGATGAAGCCTTCGAGCGTCGTGAGCAACGTCGTGAGCAGCGATTGCCCCAGCACGTCCCAATCGCTGAAGAGAGTGGAAAATATCGCCGACGGCGCCGGCAGCACATAGGGAGGGATGTTGTCCAGGCGCACGATCAGTTCCCATCCCGCCGTGCCCCCGGCTGCGACGACGATCGGCAACAAGAGCCGCAGCGCGCGAAACGCGCGGTCGGCCGGCACCATGGGAGCACGCCCATTTTGCACAGGGCTCACAGCAGCGCCTGTCCAGAATAAGACGGCGCCAGCGCGGCCGACAGCTTTCGGCAATATTCGCCGTAGGCGGCCGACGTGCGAAATTGCTCGCCACGCGGTTCCGGCGCCTCGATCGCAATTTCGGTGCTGATCCGGCCGGGACGCTCTGTCATCACGATCACCCGCTCCGACAGATAGACGGACTCGAACACCGAATGCGTGACGAAGATGACGGTCTTGTTCAGGTTGCGCCATAGCGCGAGCAAATCATCGTTGAGGCGGAAGCGCGTGATCTCGTCGAGTGCCGCGAACGGCTCGTCCATCAGGAGGATGTCGGGATTGGTGACCAGCGCGCGCGCCAGCGACACCCGCATCTTCATCCCGCCGGACAATTGCCGGGGATAGCTGTCGGCGAACTCGGCGAGGCCGACGCTCCTCAGAGCTTCCGTGATCCGCGGCTCGGATTCGGCAAGCGGTACATGCGCGAGTTTCAGCGGCAGCCGCACATTCTCGCGCACCGAGGTCCAGGGCATCAGGGTCGGCTCCTGGAACACGAAGCCGATGCCCTGGCCGGGCAGCGAGGCGCGTCCATGAGGCGATATCTGGACGTGCCCGGCACTCGGCTCGGCAAGGCCGGCCATGAGCCGCAGCGCCGTCGACTTGCCGCAGCCCGACGGCCCGAGCAGCGACACGAACTCGCCCTTGCGCACGCGCAGATCGAGCGGCCCGAGCGCCGTGACGCCGCTGTCGTAAATCTTGGTGACCTCGCGCAGGCTGACAGCCAGCCCGGCGGCATCCAATCCAGCCTCCGGCAGGGCGGTTTGCGTCATCTATGGCTTCGGCCGGAGCTCGACCCCGACGGCCTTGTTGACGAAACGCAGCGTGTAGGATTTGCGGTAGTCGAGATCGGATTTGACCACGCCGGCCTTGACCATCTTCTCGAAGAAGCTGGTGACGCGTTCGTCGCTGATGGCGCCGATGCCGTTCTTCACGCTGTCGCCGGAATCGACGATGCCATATTCCTTCATCTTGGCAACGGAATAGGCGAGCAGATCGTCGGTCATCTCCGGGTTCAGCTTCTTGATCATCGCGTTGCCGGCGGAATTGTCGCCGTAGATGTAGCGGTACCAGCCGATGATCGAGGCATCGACGAAGCGCTGCACGAGGTCAGGCTTCTTCTCGATGATCTCCTGACGCGTCTCGATCAGCGTCGAATAGGTGTTGAACCCGTAGTCGGCGAGCAGCAGGACGCCGGGTTTGAAGCCGGCGGCCTTCTCGACCGCAAACGGCTCGGAGGTGACATAGCCCTGCATCGCGCTTTGCGGACTCGCGATGAAAGGCTGGGCGTTGAACGTATAGGGCCTGACGTTCTTCTCGCTGAAGCCGTATTCCGACTTCAGCCATTGAAAATAGCTGGTCATGCCTTCCTTGGAGACGAACAGCGTGAGCGGCTTCAGCTCCTCGAGCCTGGTGATCTTGGCTTCCGGATGCGTCAGGAAAACCTGCGGGTCCTTCTGGAAGATCGAAGCCACCGAGACCACCGGCACCCTGTTCAGCACCGCATCGAACGACATCAGCGTGTTGGCGGCCATGAAGAAATCGATCTTGCCCGCGATCAGGAGCATGCGATTGTTGTCGTTCGGACCGCCGGGCACGATGGTGACGTCGAGCCCGTACTTCTTGTAGGTGCCGTCGGCGACCGCCTGGAAAAAGCCGCCATGCTCGGCCTCGGCGACCCAATTGGTTCCGAACGAGACCTTGTCCAGCTTGTCCGACGCAGCAGCGCCCGCCTGGTCCTGTCCCTGATCTTGGCTCCTATCCTGGCGTCTATCCTGGCCGAGGGCCGGCAGGGCGGCCAAAAGCATGACAAAAAAGCCCGCTGTTAACGTCCGCAGTCGAAGCGCCGTCTTCATGATTGGACTCCGTCCTTCGTTCTGGCCCATGATGGGGAATGGCCCCCTTAACTACCTTGCAAATCCGGCGAAAGGAACACCTCGCGCGATGAGTGTTCCCCTTCCTCCCCGCGACTGGGCCGACATCGACTGGGAGCGCGTCGATGCCGCGGCCGCCGCGCGCTGGATCGCGGTGCTGCCGCTGGCCGCGACCGAGCAACACGGCCCGCATCTGCCGCTCGAAACCGATGTGATGATCGGAGAAGCCTATCTGGAACGGGTGCGCGAGCTGCTGCCCGACACCAGGCCTGCGACGTTTCTCCCAATCCAGAGAACCGGCATTTCGACCGAGCATATCGATTTTCCCGGCACGAAGACGCTGTCGACCGAGACCGCGCTGAAACTATGGAAGGAGCTCGGCGAGAGCGTCGCCCGCGCCGGCGTCAGGAAGCTCGTCATGGTCACGAGCCATGGCGGCAACAGCGCCGCGATGATGCTGGTGGCGCAGGATTTGCGGGCCTATCAGGGGATGCTGGCCGTCACCACGTCATGGTCGCGCTTTGGCGTGCCGGAGGGGATGTTTCCGGACGAAGAGTTGCGCCACGGCATTCATGGCGGCGCGGTCGAGACCTCGATCATGCTGGCGAAATACGGCATGCATGTCCGCACCGACGCGATCGCGGACTTTCGTTCCAGCGGCATCGCGATGGAGAAGAGATATCGCTGGCTTTCGACCCGGCGCCCGGCGCCTTTTGCCTGGCAGGCGCAGGATCTCAACGAAAGCGGCGCGATCGGCAATGCCACGCTGGCGACGGCGCATAAGGGCGAGCAACTGATCGACCACGGCGCGCGGAGGTTCATCGAATTGCTCGACGATGTCGACAAATTCGATGTGAGCGCGCTGTCGCGCGGATACCCTTCCCGCAAGCCGCTGCCGAAAAAAGCATAAATCCGCCTTGCCAAAACTTCACGCCGTCGCCTCCGAACCGATCCGGCGCTGCCTCGCAAAACGCCCGAGGTCAGAACCCGCGAGCGTCACAGGTATTTTGCGATCTGCCTGAAGTCGCGCAGCAGCGCATGCGCCTTGCTGCCCGAGGCCTTCAGGCTGTGGCTGAAATGATCGTGGATCAGCGCCTTCTTGGCATTCTCGATGGCGCCCTCGACCGCCTGCAATTGCTGGGCGATTTGCGCACAGGGCCGCTGCTGCTCGATCATCTGGATGATACTCTCGATATGGCCGTTGGCGCGCTTCAGGCGCCTAGCGATCGCGGCATGCGGGTGATCTGACATTTCGTCCTCCTATCCTGGCAGGAGGATATTGGCTATCCCTCCCGGAGGATAGCATGCGGTGCTTGACTCCATCCTGCCGCGGGCCTATCTGCATGGCGCGCTCTCGACGGCCAAGCCGCTGCCGAGCGTCCCATTCAAGACGGACCAACCTTCAAGACCGAAGAACATTCAAGACCGACGAACATTCAAGACCGAAGAAAGACCATGGGCAGTACCCGCTATGGCAGCGCCGCTCCGGCACTGCCGCCACAGATCGAGATCGACCGCGGCGGCGGCCGCGTGAGGGTTGGTCGCACCTAGCTGACCGCGTCCGCTCACCTCGCCGCCCAAGCCGCGGCAATGGAGGTGAGCGATGTTTGAGCGAATCGCAAAATTCAGGAAACTGCAGCCGCCGCGTGCCGTCGCCACGGACCGCAATGCCGCACCCGCCAACGACAACCGGCCAGCGCTGCGCCCGTCCCGGCAAATCCGGAATCAACGCGCTCGGCCGCTGATCTGTCGCTGGGTCGTCGATCGGGGGCAGCTGGTCTGCCGCTGGGAAATCGCGAGACCGCGCGAGCCCAATCCGCCTCGCCTTGATGAGCCGCCGGCGCGGCGCTCATTCACACAAGCGTCGTCGTATTGTCGTACGACCGGTCGGATGCGGCCGAGAGAGGCGAGGAACGGAGCCTGGCGCCGCTCGCTTCGAGCTGTTGCATACGCGTCACTGGCGGCCGGAATCGGCGCGATTCGCCGCGACAGGCTTGCAATTGCAAGTCATTCGCAAATACCATCATCATCAGGACTTCGGGGACTTGGATGGGATTGCCGGGTCAGACACTGACCTGTTGAAAGAGGCCGCTAGAGATCATGTTGGAAGCTCTCCCGGTAGCCAGGCGTCGGCAAATCTGATGATGAAAAAAACCGCGCTCGCACTGAAGAAAGCCCGTCCGATGGGTCCCAGCCGGAGGCTATGGAAGTATGCATCGGCCGGCGTCGGGATTGGCCTGCTTGCGTTAGCGCATCCCGCGACTGCCGCGGATTTGCCGGTCAAAGCGCCGGTGCCCTACCTGCCGGATGCCCCTTACAACTGGAACGGCTGGTATGTCGGCGCTCACGCCGCCGTCATCAGAGGCGACTCGAATTGGTCCGCGACGCCGCCCGGCGGCCCCGCTGTCGCCGGGTCATTCGCCCTTCCCTTCAACTTCGATTTCATGGCCGGGACCGGCAGCTACGGCCTCGGCCTCCAGGGCGGCTACAATTACGTCTTGCCTTCCCGCGTGATGCTTGGCGTCGAGGCCGACGTCACCGCGCCGAACTCCGACGTGTTGGTGCCCTATTCGGTGAAGGGCGGCCAGACCGTGATCTCACCTGCGATCGGGCAGGTCTCCTACAACGAGGCTGTGATCCATTACGGTAGCGCGCGCGCCCGCCTCGGCTATGCCTTCGACGATTTTCTCCTGTACGGCACCGGCGGACTAGCCTGGAGTTATGACCAGCTGACCCGGACGCAGGTCGCCGCGGCCGCGCCGGGGGGCATTGCCGCGCCGGGGACGGTGGAGGATCGGCTGTTGTGGCGGCTGGGCTGGGCGGCTGGCATCGGGATCGAGATTCCCGTCACCGCAAAATGGACCGCGAAAGCGGAGTATCTGTGGACCGGCTTTCCCCAGAAGACGACGACGTTCACCTCGGCCGCGGAGAGCTATCAATCCAATCTCTCGATGGAGAGCATCCGGGTCGGATTGAACTACCGCCTTGAAGACGCCAACCCGATTCCCGAGCTGCTCGCCAAGGGGGGATCGGCGCTGGAAACCGACCGCTTCGCGGTTCACGGCCAGGCCACCTATCTCAATCAGTACGCCCCGCCGTTTCCGGCTCCCTACAGCGGCACCAACAGCCTGACACCGAACCAGGGCCGCGAGACCACGGATGTCACCGTGTTTGCCGGAGCCAAGCTCTGGCAGGGTGCGGAGCTGTGGGTCACGCCCGAGATCGATCAGGGTTTTGGCCTGAGCGGCTCGGTCGGTGCCGCCGGCTTCCCCAGCGGCGAGGCCTACAAGGTCGGTGCGGACTATCCCTACACGCGGCTGCAGCGGGCGTTCATCCGCCAGACCATCGACCTCGGTGGCGACACCCAGAAGGTCGATGCCGGGCTGATGAATTTTGCGGGATCGCAGACCGCGGATCGGCTGGTGATCACGGTCGGAAAATTCGGCGTGGTCGACGTCTTCGACAACAACAAATACGCCCATGATCCGCGCAACGACTTCCTGAACTGGACGCTGATCGACACCGGGACGTTCGATTACGCCGCGGATGCATGGGCCTATACCGTCGGCGGCGCCGTCGAATGGTACACCGGTCCCTGGACCTTCCGCGGCGGCATCTTCGACATGTCGATCGCCCCGAACGCCACCACGCTGGATTCCCGTTTCGGCCAATTCCAGTGGGACGGCGAGGTTGAGCGGCGGTATTCGATCTTCGACCAGCCCGGCAAAATCGCGATCACGGGCTTTCTGACCCGTGCGAGGATGGGCAGCTTTGAAGATGCGATCCTGCTTGCGGCAATGACGGGGGGACCGGCCGACATCACCGCCGTGCGCCAATACCAGAGCCGCGGCGGCATCAGCATGAATCTCGAGCAGCAGATCGTCGAGAATTTCGGCTTCTTCGCCCGCGCCGGCTGGGCGGACGGCCACAAGGAGCCCTACGAGTTCACCGACGTGGACCGCACCGTCGCGGCAGGCTTTTCGCTCGCCGGCAAATTGTGGGGACGCGACGACGATACCTGGGGAATCGCCGGCGTCGTCAACGGCATCTCCGATGTCCATCAGGCCTTTCTCGATGCGGGCGGCCTCGGCATCCTGGTCGGCGACGGGCAATTGCCGCATCCCGGCAACGAAGGAATCTTCGAGACCTATTACAGCTTCCCCTGGTTCGTGTCGAAGGTCACGCTGGACTATCAGTTGATCGTCAATCCCGCCTACAACCGCGACCGCGGGCCCGTTTCGGTGCTCGGCGTGCGCATGCATTCGCAATTCTAGAACATCCGTCGAGACGGGGCTTCAATGACGCTGCAGGATCTCCGCATCGCCGTGGTGACACAGGCGCCGCGGCCGAACATCTGGGACGTGGTCGCGCTGATCCTCGTCGTGGGTGCCATGGTGCTGATCGTCTATGGCGGCGAGCAGACCACGCTGCCGCTGTCTTCGCTCGACATCGCACCGCTGTCGCTCGATCCGAGCTATTTGCCGCTCTATGCGCTGCGCACGACGATGCGGATGCTGCTCGCCATCATCTGCTCCATCATCTTTACCTTCATCTATGCCACACTGGCCGCGAAAAGCCGGCGCGCCGAGATGGTGCTGATCCCGCTGCTCGACATCCTGCAGTCGGTGCCGATCCTAGGCTTTCTCACCTTCACCGTCGTGTTCTTCATGAACCTGTTCCCCGGCAATGTGATGGGCGCCGAGCTCGCTTGCGTGTTCGCGATCTTCACCAGCCAGGCCTGGAACATGACCTTCAGCATGTACCAGTCGATCCGCAACGTGCCGAAGGACCTGGAAGAGGCGACGCAGAGCTTTCACCTCTCGGGCTGGCAGCGCTTCTGGCGCCTCGACGTCCCCTTTGCCATGCCCGGCCTGATCTGGAACACGATGATGTCGATGTCCGGCGGCTGGTTCTTCGTGGTCGCTTCGGAAGCGATCACCGTCGGCAGCACCACGGTCACCCTGCCCGGCGTCGGCTCCTATGTCGCGCTCGGCATCGAAAAGCAGAATCTCGCCGCGATCGGCTACGCCATCCTGACCATGCTGCTCGTCATCATCGCCTACGACCAATTGCTGTTTCGCCCGATCGTGGCCTGGGCGGACAAATTCCGCTTCGAGCAGACCGCCTCCGGCGATCCGCCGACATCGTGGATGCTCGACCTGTTCCGCCGCACCCGCGCCTTGCGCGCCCTGACCCTTCCCTTTGCTGCGCTGAACCGCGCCTTTTCGAATCTGCGCATCAACTGGCCGGCGAGCCTGCGGCCGACGACCAAAGCCGGGGCGCCCTCGAGGCTCGTGGATGCGATCTGGTTCGTGCTGATCGCGGTGGGCACGGGATACGCCGGCTATCGGACCTACGAATATCTGTCGGCGAGTCTGGCGCCATCGGACGTGCTGGCGGCGATCGGCTACGGGCTGCTCACGCTCGCCCGCGTGATCGTGCTGATCGCGCTGGCGACGCTGATCTGGGTGCCGGTCGGCGTCTGGATCGGGCTTCGTCCAAAACTCGCCGAGCGCATCCAGCCGCTGGCGCAATTCCTGGCGGCGTTCCCGGCGAACCTCGCCTTTCCGATCTTCGTCTATCTGATCGTGCATTTCCGCCTCAACGCCAATATCTGGCTGAGCCCGCTGATGATCCTGGGCACGCAGTGGTACATCCTGTTCAATGTGATCGCAGGCGCCAGCGCCTTCCCGACCGATTTGCGCGAGGCCGCATCGAGCCTTCATCTGAACGGCTGGCGCTGGTGGATCAAGGTCGTGCTGCCGGGCATCTTTCCCTATTACATCACCGGCGCCATCACCGCCTCGGGCGGCTCGTGGAACGCCTCGATCGTGGCCGAGGTGGCAAGCTGGGGCAGCACGCACCTGACGGCGGCGGGGCTTGGCGCCTATATTGCGAAGGCCACCGAAGCCGGCGACTTCGCGCGCGTGGTCCTCGGCATTTCCGTGATGTGCATCCTGGTGACGTTGTTCAACCGCCTGCTGTGGCGGCCGCTCTATGCCTTCGGCGAACGACGTCTGCGTCTTGGTTAGCGCATCATCCGGAAAAGCGACAGCCGGTGGTCCGCCGAGATCCTGTGCAAAGCAACTTGAGAGGTTTGGATGCTTGACCAATCCAACAAAGCCAGCCTGATCGACATCAAGAGCGTGTGCCGCTCCTTTCCGAAAGGAAGCGGCGAGGACATCACCGTGCTGGAAAAGGTCGACCTGACCATCCACTCCGGCGAGATCGTCGGCCTGCTCGGCCGCTCGGGATCGGGCAAGTCGACGCTGCTGCGCATCATCGCGGGCCTGATCGCGCCGTCCTCCGGCGATGCCAGATGTCGCGGGCAAGCCATCCAGGGGCCGCCGAACGGCGTCGCCATGGTGTTCCAGTCGTTCGCGCTATTTCCGTGGCTGACGGTGCTGCAGAATGTGGTGCTGGGGCTGGAGGCGCTCGGTATCGACAGCGCCGAGCGGCGCAAGCGCGCGCTCGCCGCCATCGACCTGATCGGCCTCGACGGCTTCGAATCCGCCTATCCGAAGGAGCTTTCGGGCGGCATGCGCCAGCGCGTCGGCTTTGCGAGGGCGCTGGTGGTGCATCCCGACCTGCTTCTGATGGACGAGCCGTTCTCTGCGCTCGACGTGCTGACCGCCGAGACGCTGCGCACCGACCTCGTCGATCTCTGGATCGACGGCAGGCTGCCGATCAAATCGGTGCTGATGGTGACGCACAACATCGAGGAGGCCGTGCTGATGTG
>JAFAUV010000178.1 GCA_019243075.1 Bradyrhizobium sp. | reverse complement strand
AGGTTCTGGCCTCGTTCGGCCACGTCCGCGACTTGCCCGCGAAGAACGGTTCCGTCGATCCCGACGCAAATTTTAAGATGATCTGGGAGGTCGACCCCAAGGCGGCCGGCCGGCTCAATGACATTGCCAAGTCCCTGAAGGGCGCTGACCGCCTGATTCTCGCCACCGACCCTGATCGCGAGGGCGAAGCCATCTCCTGGCACGTGCTGGAGGTGTTGAAGGAGAAGCGTGCGCTGAAGGATCAGAAGATCGAGCGCGTGGTGTTCAATGCCATCACCAAGCAGGCCATTACCGATGCGATGAAGAACCCGCGCCAGATCGACGGCGCGCTGGTCGACGCCTATATGGCGCGCCGCGCGCTGGACTATCTGGTCGGCTTCACGCTCTCCCCCGTGCTCTGGCGCAAATTGCCGGGCGCGCGCTCGGCCGGCCGCGTGCAATCGGTCGCGCTGCGGCTGGTCTGCGACCGCGAGCTGGAGATCGAGAAGTTCGTTCCGAAGGAATATTGGTCGCTGGTCGCGACCCTGACCACGCCGCGCGGCGACGCGTTTGAGGCGCGCCTGGTCGGTGCCGACGGCAAGAAAATCGCCCGCCTCGACATCGGTTCCGGCGCAGAAGCCGAGGACTTCAAGAAGGCCATCGAAGCCGCCGCCTTCGCCGTCACGACGGTCGACGCCAAGCCCGCGCGGCGCAATCCGCAGGCGCCCTTCACCACATCGACCCTGCAGCAAGAAGCCAGCCGCAAGCTCGGCTTTGCGCCCGCGCACACCATGCGGATCGCTCAGCGGCTCTATGAGGGCATCGACATCGGCGGCGAGACCACCGGTCTCATTACCTACATGCGCACCGACGGCGTGCAGATCGACCCGTCCGCGATCACCCAGGCGCGCAAGGTGATCGGCGAGGACTACGGCAACGCCTACGTGCCGGATGCCCCGCGCCAGTACCAGGCCAGGGCCAAGAATGCCCAGGAAGCGCACGAGGCGATCCGCCCGACCGATCTCTCGCGCCGTCCGGACGCCATGAAGCGCCGGCTCGATGCGGACCAATCCAGGCTCTATGAGCTGATCTGGAAGCGCACCATCGCGAGCCAGATGGAATCGGCCGAGCTCGAACGCACCACCGTCGACATCGCGGCGAAGGCGGGTTCACGCCTGCTGGAGCTGCGCGCCACCGGCCAGGTCGTCAAGTTCGACGGCTTCCTCGCACTGTACCAGGAAGGCCATGACGACGAGGAGGACGAGGATTCGCGCCGGCTGCCGGCCATGAGCGCGGGCGAGCCGTTGAAGCGGCAGTCGCTTGCCGTCACCCAGCATTTCACCGAGCCGCCGCCGCGCTTCTCGGAAGCCTCGCTGGTCAAGCGCATGGAGGAATTGGGCATCGGCCGGCCCTCGACCTATGCCTCGATCCTGCAGGTGTTGAAGGACCGAGGTTACGTCAAGCTGGAGAAGAAGCGCCTGCATGGCGAGGACAAGGGGCGCGTCGTGATCGCGTTCCTGGAAAATTTCTTCCGCCGCTATGTCGAATATGATTTCACGGCCGATCTCGAGGAGCAGCTCGACCGCATCTCGAACAACGAGATTTCGTGGCAACAGGTGCTCAAGGACTTCTGGCGCGACTTCATCGGCGCGGTCGACGACATCAAGGACCTGCGCGTTGCCGAAGTGCTCGATGTGCTCGACGACATGCTGGGCCCGCACATCTACCCTGTCCGCGCGGACGGCGGCGACGTGCGCCAGTGCCCGACCTGCGGCAGCGGCCGGCTCAATCTCAAGGCCGGCAAATTCGGCGCCTTTGTCGGTTGCTCCAACTATCCGGAATGCCGCTACACCCGTCAGCTCGCGGCCGACAGCGAGGCAGCCGCCGACCGCCTGCTCGGCCAGGACCCCGAGACGGGCCTCGACGTCAATGTGAAGGCCGGCCGCTTTGGGCCCTACATCCAGCTTGGCGAGCAGAAGGACTATGGCGAGGACGAGAAGCCGAAACGCGCAGGCATCCCCAAGGGCACTTCGCCCGGCGACATCGAACTTGATCGCGCGCTGAAACTGTTGTCGCTGCCGCGCGAGATCGGCAAGCATCCGGAGACGGGTTTGCCGATCACCGCCGGCATCGGTCGTTTTGGACCGTTCGTGAAGCACGACAAGACCTATGCCAGCCTGGAGGCCGGCGATGAGGTCTTCGACATCGGGCTCAATCGGGCCGTGACGCTGATTGCGGAAAAGGTTGCCAAGGGTCCGAGCCGCGGCCGGTTCGGCGCCGACCCGGGCAAGCAGCTCGGCGATCATCCCTCGCTTGGCGCGGTCGCGGTCAAGAGCGGCCGCTATGGCGCCTATGTCACCGCCGGCGGCGTCAATGCGACGATTCCGAGCGACAAGGACAAGGATACGATCACGCTTGCGGAAGCCATCGCGCTGATCGACGAGCGCGCGGCCAAAGGCGGCAATAAGGGCGGCGGCAAGGCGAAAGCCAAGAAGGCAGCAGCGAAGGCGCCCAAGGCCAAGAAGGCCAAGGCTGAGCCAAGCGAGATGGAAGCCGACGAGGCGGAATCCGCCAAGGCGGTGAAGAAGTCCTCGGCGAAGAAACCGGCCAAACCGACATCAGACAAGCCGAAATCGGACTCCGTCAGCAAGGCGCGCGCGCCGGTCAAGGCCGATGCCAGAACCTCGGCTGCAAAGACTTCGGCGGCAAAGCCAGCGGCGAAGTCAGCTTCGAAGAAGAGCGCCGGAAAGGCACGTGGCTAAGTGAAGCAGAAACCCGACCATGGCTTTCCGGGACGGGACGCCATTGTCGCTTTCATCCGCAAGAATCCGGGCACGGTCGGCACCAAGGAAATCGCGCGCGAATTCGGCCTGAAGAACGCCGACCGCGCCGAGCTGAAGCGGCTGCTGCGCGATCTCGCCGACCAGGGCGCCATCGCCAGGCGCGGCAGGAAGCTCACCGAGAGCGCGCAGCTTCCCGCTACCGTGCTCGCCGATATCGGCGCGCGCGATGCCGATGGCGAATTGATCGCCACCCCGGCCGAATGGGACGAGGAGCAAGGCGAGCCGCCCCGCATCCGCATCCATATCCCGCGCCATGCCCGTCCCGCAACCACGGCCGGCGTCGGCGACCGCGCGCTGCTTCGTATCGAGCGCATCACCGACGACGACCGTGCCGGCTATCGCGGCCGCGTCATCAAGATCATCGATCATGCCAGGTCGCGTGTGCTCGGCATATTCCGCAGCACTCCCGACGGCGGCGGGCGGCTCGTTCCCGTCGACAAGAAGCAGGCGGGACGCGAGCTCAACATCGCCAGGGCCGATACCGGCGGTGCCGTCGATGGCGATCTCGTGGGCGTCGATATCATCCGCAGCCGCGGCTTCGGTCTCACCTCGGGCAAGGTGAAGGAGCGGCTCGGCTCGCTTGCCAGCGAAAAGGCGATCAGCCTGATTGCGATCCACGCCCACGAAATCCCGATGGAGTTTTCGAAGGGAGCGGTTGCCGAGTCCGAGGAAGCACGGCCTGCGACACTGAAGGGCCGCGAGGATTGGCGCGACGTGCCGCTCGTCACCATCGATCCGCCCGATGCCAAGGATCATGACGACGCGGTGCATGCGGAAGCCGATCCCGACCCCAAAAACAAGGGCGGCTTCATTGTCAATGTCGCGATTGCCGACGTCGCCTTCTATGTCCGTCCTGGCTCC
>JAFAUV010000169.1 GCA_019243075.1 Bradyrhizobium sp. | reverse complement strand
CCTGTTCCAACACGGTGTCCGAACGCTGTACTCAAGCGACCGAGATTTTCGAAAATTTCGGTCGCTTGAACTGCGCGATCCCTTTGGGTGATGTTGGTCCTCAATCCAGTGCCTTCAGCCAGGTTGCGATTTCGGTGACGGCAATATTGGCCTGGTTGAGCAGCTTGCCCATGGTGAAGAAGCCGTGGAACTGGCCAGGAAAATGCCTGTAGGCGACGGCAATGCCGGCTGCCTTCAGCCGCGCCGCGTATTCGTCGCCTTCGTCGCGCAGGGGATCGGCGCCGGCGGTCAGGACATAGGCCGGCGGCAGGCCGGCGAGCGTCTTCGCGCGCGCGGGCGAGGCGCGCCAGTCGGAGATGTCGGCGTCCCCCATATAGTGGTTCATGAACCAGCCGATCACCGAATGGGTGAGCAGGATCGAGGTCTCCGGCTCGCGATGCGAGGGATGTTTTCGCGAGAAATCGGTCGCGGGATAGACCAGCACCTGGCCGGCGATCTGTGGTCGCCCTTTGTCGCGCGCGTCGAGCGACACCACGGCGGCGAGATTGCCGCCGGCGCTGTCACCGCCGACCACGAGCCGCGAGGCGTCGATGCCGAGTTCCTTGGCGTTGTCCGCGATCCATTGCGCAGAAGCGATGGCATCCTCGACCGCGGCAGGGAATTTATGCTCGGGCGCAAGACGATAATCGACGGAGATCACGATCAGCTCGCCTTCATGCGCGAGCTTGCGGCAGACCACATCGTGGGTCTCGAGATTGCCGATCACCCAGCCGCCGCCGTGAAAGAACACGAGAGCCGGCGCCAGCCCGTCCTTCTGGCGCAGCCGCTTCGGCGTGTAGATGCGGGCGGGGATCGTGCCGTGCGCCGCGGCAATTGCAAGCGGCTCCGCCGATTGCAGCTCCGGCGGCTGCGGATTGCTGACGAGCCGCGCCTGCATGTAGTAGTCGCGCGCTTCCGGCGCGGTCAGGGTTTCGTAGGCCGGACGGCCGGCCTCCTGGAAGGCCTTGTAGGCGGCGGCGGCATCGGGATCGAGAACGACGGGCATGACGGGACACCTCTTTGACAATCAGGCAGCCGTGCGGCCGCCATCGACAGTATAGGCCGAGCCCGACACATAGCTCGCTTCGTCGGAGGCGAGGAATGCCACGATGGAAGCGACTTCGCAGCCCTGACCCAGCCGGCGCGCCGGAATCCGTTCGACCAGCTTTTCCACGGGGTAGGGCGTGTTGCCGCCGGCGCGGCCCTGGAGGATCGCGCTCAGCATGCGGCTGTCGATCAGCCCGGGGCAGACGCAATTGACGCGCACGCCGGTGCCGGTGCATTCCCAGGCCGCGCTCTTGGTAAGACCGATCACCGCGTGCTTGCTCGCGCTATAGACCGCGATATGGGGCGAGCCGACGAGGCCGGCGATGGACGCGGTGTTGATGATGCTGCCTCTGTTCTGCTTCAGCATCACCGGCAGGACATGTTTCATGCCCAGAAACACGCCGACCACATTGACGTCGAGCACCCGGCGAAAGGCGTCCAGCGAATAGTCCTGGATCGGCTTGACATCTCCTTCGACGCCGGCGTTGTTGTAGAACACGTCGATAGTGCCGAACTTGTCGACGGCGGCACGGACATATTCCTTCACGCCCTCTTCCTCGGTGACATCGGCGGCGACCGCGATCGGCTCGGCCGCGGCCGGCAGGTCGCTGATGGCGCCTTCGAGATCGGCCTGCCTGCGGTCGATGGCGACGATCTTGGCGCCACGCTCGGCCAGCAGACCCATGGTCGCGCGGCCGATGACGCCGGCAGCCCCGGTGATGACGGCGACCCTGCCGTCCAGACGAATGCGATCGGGCATGTATTTTCCTCTAAAACTCCGGCTATTCCGGTTGGTTGGAACGTTTGTTGGCGTGCTTTGGTAACGCGGGGCTTGTGCAGAGAGGTCGGAGCGGGAACTATTTCATCCGGACCCCCGACTGACCAGGGTCAGCGGGGCAGGCACGGCCCTTTCCCCGCCGTATTCGGCGTGTTAACCGGTCGTGCCGCGGGCGGCCCCTGTACAATGTTCCGAACGCCCGATTCGCCTGCAAAGCCGCGCGAGATGCTTCGAACCATTGCCCCGGCCGGTTTTGCGGCCCCGATCGCCGCCATCGCATTTCTCGTCGCGATTCCCCTGACGCATTCGGCGCGCGCGCAAGGCATTGGCAACATCTTCTCCGATCCCGTGCCGCGTCCGCCCGGCAACATTCCCCGCGGCAACAGCCAGGCGCCGGCCGACGAAGAGGAAGACGTGCCGGCGCTGCCGCAGGGGCGCGTGCTGCCGGCGCCCAACCGGCTTCCGCCGGGGCAGAGCTCGGCGCTGCCCGGCCCGGTGCAGTCGCAGCCGCTGCCGCCCCCGCCGGGCACGACCGTGATTCCGCAAAACGCGCCGCCGACCGTCGCGGTGCAGCCGCCGCAGCCCGGCGCTGCTCGCGGCGAGCCCGGACAAAGTGCTGCGGTGCCGCCCGGCGCCAATCCGACATTGCCGGGCCTGCCGCCGGGACAGCGTCAGCCGCGGGGGACGCCGCAGGCGCCCGCCAGCCTGCAGCCGGGCGACGAAGTGGTGCAGGAGCCGCCGGCGCAGAAGATCATCAACAAGAAGGCGACCTTCTCGGGTCTCGACAAGATCACCGGCCGCATCATCAATTTCGACGAGGATATCGGCGAGACCGTGCAGTTCGGCGCGCTGCGGGTGAAGACCGACGCCTGCTACACCCGTCCCGCCACGGAAGCCACCAATACCGACGCCTTTGTCGAGGTCGACGAGATCACGCTGCAGGGCGAGGTGAAGCGGATCTTCTCGGGCTGGATGTTCGCGGCGAGCCCCGGCCTGCACGGCGTCGAGCATCCGATCTACGACATCTGGCTGACCGATTGTAAGGGGCCGGAGCAGACCGTGGTCACGGCCGCGCCCGATCCGAAGCCCGCGCCAACTCCGACCCCGGCGCCCCAGGCCGCACAAAAGCGGCCCCCGACGCCGAAGCAGCCGGCCCAGCCGCGGCCGCCGCAACAGCAGGTCCAGCAGCAACCGCCTCCGCCCCCGCCGCCACCCCCGCAACAGCAGCCGGGCGGGCTGTTCGGGATTTTCCGCTAGCGCGCTCCAGAGGCGGTATGCTCTAGATTAGCGATGCTGCTTTCGATTCCGGGCTACTTTGTCCCAGCCGCGGCTCCGTGCCAGCGAGTAGCCGTGCGATGTTGGCACGATGGCGCACGATGACGTAGATGCTTCCTGCGATCACCAGCGGTCGATAGGGCAACGGTTGCTCCAGGCCGCAGACGAGCGCAATCGCCGTCAACGCGGCCAGCATCGAACTGAGGGAAACAAGCCGGAAGATAGCCAGCGCCACGCCAAAAACCGCCGCAGCTCCTAGACCTACCGGCCAGGATAACGCCAGCAGCACGCCGAGCCCGGTCGCGGCGGATTTGCCGCCTGTGAAGCTCAACCAAATCGAACGGCCGTGCCCCAACAACACGGCGAGTCCGGAGAGGCAAACAGCCCAAGACGCGAAGGATTGCAGATCAGGCGTCGGCGGCGGCGTGACCAACGGCATGGTGTAAAGCCAAGGATAAAACCAGCGCGCAAAGACGATCGCCGCACCGCCTTTCAGCACATCGACCAGCAGGACCAGCAACGCAGGCCATTTCCCGACGGTTCGCAACGCGTTCGTTGCGCCTGTGGATTTGGAGCCGTGCTCCCGGATATCGACACCCCTCAGCAGCTTCCCTGCCAGATAACCCGTGGGCGTCGAGCCAAAGAGGTAGGCGACCGCCAATCCAGCTCCACCCGCGATCCAGAAAACCATCGGCTTCCCCTCGACGCTCCCAACCTAGCTCAGCGGCTTCGCCTACTGCCGCGCGGCGATGATCTCGAGCGCTTCCGCGCCCGGCACCTGCCGCTCGATTGCCAGCCGGTTGAAATCCGCGGGCTCGCCCTTGATCGCTCGATCGAGCAGCGCGGTGTAGCGCCGCCGGGGTATTTCGACGGCGCCGAAGCTCTTCAAATGCTCGGTGACATATTGCGTATCGAGCAGCTCGAAGCCGCCTGCAATCAGCCGCGCCACCAGATGCACCAGCGCGACCTTCGAGGCATCGCGAACGCGGTGAAACATGCTCTCGCCGAAAAAGGCGCGGCCGAGATTGACGCCGTATAGTCCGCCGGCGAGATCGCCGTCCTGCCAGACCTCGACGGAGTGACAATGGCCGAGCTCGTAGAGCCCGCCATAGAGATCGCGAATGCGCTTGTTGATCCAGGTGTCCTCGCGGCCGGCTTGCGGTGCGGCGCAGCCGGCAATGACGGCCTTGAAGGCGGTATCGACGGTGACGGCGAACGCATCCGAGCGCACGGTGCGGGCAAGGCGGGAAGCGATGCGAAATCCGTCGAGCGGAATCACGCCCCGCATTTCCGGCTCGACCCAGAACAGCGTCGGATCATCCGCGCTCTCCGCCATCGGGAAGATGCCGCAGGCATACGCCCGCAACAGCACCTCGGGGGTGATTTCGGCAGCGGCGGACTCGCGCGAGGTCATGGCTGCCGAGACTAGCAAAGCGCGCAGGCGGCTGCGAAGCTCATTTCGCGGCGGCGCTGGCGGCCGCCTTGGCAGGGGGCGGCTTGTGGCGCGAGAACCGCACCACGATCCGGGTGCCGGAATGGGCGCCATCGCGCTCGACGCTGGCCTCGAGCTTGGCCGCCATCGCGCTGACGATGCGCTGGCCCATGCCGGTCGAGCGCGGGTCGCTCCGCCCCGCGTCGAGTCCGACGCCCTCATCGGCAATCGACAGCGCGAGATCGTCACCATCCCCGCGCAGCTCCACATGGATCGGGCCGGAGCCGTCGGGATAGGCGTATTTCACGGCGTTCATGATCAGCTCGTTGACGATGATGCCGATCGCAACCGCCCGGTCCGGATCGATCTCGATGCTGTCGGCCTCCAGCGTCAGCCGCGACATCCTGTTGCCCTCGGCGGAGCGGCGCAGGTCCTCGAGCAGGGCGTCGAGATATTGGTTGAGCAGCACGCTCTTCAGATCCTGCGAGGTGTAGAGCCTGCGGTGAACCTGCGCTACCGCGGCCACGCGCCCCATCGCGTTGGTGAGCGCGGCCTTGACGTCCTGCTGCGGCGAGGAGCTCGCCTGCAAATGCAACAGCGAAGCGATGATCTGCAGCGAATTGCCGACGCGATGGTTGACTTCGCGGAGCAGCACCTCGCGCTCGGCGGCCAGGGCGGCAAAGCGGTCGCGCGAGGCATGGATTTCCGCTTCGGCTTCCGCGCGCGCCCGCTCGAGCGCGGCCTGGCGCAGCGCGCCGGTGACGGCCACCTGCAACAGCGGGACGAAATCGCCCTGGACGTCCTTCACGAGATAATCGACCGCGCCCGCCTTCAGCGCCGTCACCGCGATCTTGGAATCCTGCGAGGCCGTGACGAACACCACGGGCGGCGCCTCGGGGATCGCCCTGATCTGCTCCAGCGTTTCCAGCCCGTCGAGACCGGGCATATATTGGTCGAGCGCGACTGCATCGATGCCGCCTTGCTGCAGCCGCGCGAGGCCCTCGGCACCGCTTGCGGCATGCACGACGTTGAAGCCAAGCCGCCCCAGCCCGCGACTGACCAGGCGGGCCAGTGCGTCGTCATCGTCGATATAGAGCAGCGTGGGCGTCGCGGAGGTCATGGGACAGATTTCATGAGGCAGACTTCGTGGAGCAGATTTCATGGGCTGGCCGGTACCTGCATCACGGAGAAGAATAGACCCAACTGGCGGATGGCGTTGGCAAAACTTTCGTAGTTAACGGGCTTGGTAATGTAGACGTTACAGCCCAATTCGTAGCAGCGCTTGATCTCCTGGGAATCGTCGGTGGTGGTCAGCACCACGACCGGCGTTGCCTTCAGGTATTGGTTGTCCTTGATCTGCCGCAGGATCTCGATTCCGCTCGTATCCGGCAGGTTGAGATCAAGCAGGATCAGAAGCGCGCGTCCCTTGTGATGCACGGCAGTGCCGTCACCACCAAACAGGTATTTGAGGGCTTCTGTACCGTTGCTGAACGGGACGATCTCATTGTTGACACCGGATCGCCTGATATTGCGCTCGATCAGGCGCGCGTGACCTTCGTCGTCCTCGATCATGATGATGGTAACGGGAGTATGGGCGTTCATGGATCTCGATTCCTGGGCTTGGCCGACCAATTGATGGGCAGGGTGACGGTAAAGGTACTTCCGTTATTGAGTTCCGACGATACCGACATGGTCCCGCCGAGCCTTCGCACCAGCGCGCGTACATGCGCAAGACCGATGCCTTGACCCGGCTTGTCCTGCGTTCCCGCACGGCGGAATAGCTCGAAGATGCGCTGATGGTCCTTGGGGTCGATCCCCCTGCCATTGTCCGATATTTCAAACACCGCAAAGCCGAGCTTGGTTCGTCCGCGTACGGCGATTTCGCCGGGAACCCCTGGCTTGAGATATTTGATTGCGTTGTCGATCAGGTTCGAGAAAATTTGTTCCAGCGCGAGGCGGTCGCTGACGAGCGGAGGAAGCGGCGCGACGCGGATTTCTGCATTCGCCTCCGCAGCCTGATGCGCGATGGTCTTGACGATACCTTCGATCAATTCGCGCGTGTCGATGCGCACCGGCTCGAACTGGCGCCGTCCTTCGCGGGTCAGGTTGAGGATCGCCGTGATCAGCCGGTCCATCTTGGCGATCGAGGATTTGATGAAGCCGAGCGCTTCGGAAAAATCGGCCGAAAGCTGCTTGTCGGGACCCTGGAGTTCCGGCTCGGCGTCGGGAGCGGGCGCCGGCACCGTCTGCGGCGCGACCTCAGCCAATGCGGCGATCCGGCGGAAGATGTCGCCGCGCAGTTCCTCCAATTCCGAGGTGAACCCCATGATGTTCACCAGCGGCGAGCGCAAATCATGGCTGACGATGTAGGCAAAGCGCTGGATCTCGTCGTTCGCCTCGCGCAAGTCCGCCGTTCGCTCGTCGACGGTGGCTTCGAGATTGAGATTGTTCTCGCGCAAGCGCACTTCGGCGTCGTCGCGCGCCTGGCTCTCGCGCCGCACCAGGAAGATCGAAATGCCGGCCAGCGCGATGACGAGACCCGAGCCGGCAATCGTCACGGTGGAGGCGAGCGCCT
>JAFAUV010000158.1 GCA_019243075.1 Bradyrhizobium sp. | reverse complement strand
GCGCCTTCTTCCCGAGGCACGTTGCTCAGGGAAGAAGGGTCAGCAGATTCGGTGCAACTCCGAAGCCGACGGTTAAAGTCCGGATGAAAGAGAACGGTCGCGATGCCGGCGCTTCGCTTGGAGCGCGGGCTTTCTCGTTCCGTGTGCCCTGATTCTGGTCCCAAAGAGGAAAGCCATGAATCAGATGTTGCAAGATACCGAAACCAAGACCCCCGAAACCAAGATCTCCGAAACCAAGATCCCCGAAACCCAAACCTCTCCGCCGCTGCCGGCCAGCCATCCGCGCTTTGCCAAGCCCCAGCGAATTGCCTTCGTGCAATCAAGCTGGCACCGCGAGGTGGTGATGGAATGCCAGGCCGCGTTCCTCGCCGAGGCCGAGGCGCGCCACATCCCGCGTTCCGCGATCGACATTTTCGAGGTGCCGGGCTCGTTCGAAATCCCGCTGCATGCGCAGATTCTCGCCAAGACGCGGCGCTACACCGCGATCGTGGCGGCCGGCCTCGTCGTCGATGGCGGCATCTACCGCCACGAATTCGTCGCCGACACCGTGATCAAGGCGCTGATGGATGTGCAGCTTCGAACCGAGGTGCCGGTGTTCTCCGCGGTGCTGACTCCGCAGCAGTTCCACGAGAGCCAGGCGCATCTCGATTTCTTCCGCAAGCATTTTGCGGTCAAGGGAATCGAAGTCGCGGAAGCCTGCGCCAACACCCTGCTCTCGCTCGAGCGGCTCCGCGGCCAGGTCGCCGCCGGGATCGTCGCAAGCGCCTAGTCAAGCCGGGCGGCATGCGGCCGGTCGGCGCCGATGGCCTGACCGGCTCATTCCCCGTCGAAGTAAAGCGCACGCGCCGTTTCGCCGAAAATCTTGTCGCGCGCGGGGCGGTCGGGGATGGCATCGGTCAGCCAGTCGATCGTGGCTTGATAGTTGAACTCGCCTTCATGGCCGACAAAAGGGCAGTCGCTGCCCCAGACCAGACGATCGGGGCCGGCGACGCGCAACAGCTCGCGCGCGTAGTCCTTGGATTGGGGTCCGAGCCGGTAACCCGCGGAAAGCTTGACCCAGGTGCGGCTGCCGTCGATGGATTGCAGCAGGCGCTTGAAGCCCGGGCTGTTGATGCCGGCCTTGGGTTCCGGCCGGCCAAGATGGTCGACCACGATCTTGACGCCGGAGGCTTCCAGCGTCGGCAGAATTTTGGGCAGATCATCGCCCTCGACATGGGGATGCACATGCCAGTCGAGATCGGCAAGGCGCCGGAACAACGCGCGATATTCGAAGGTGGTGATGTCGGGCAGCTGCGGCAGACCGATGAAGGGCAGGCGGATGCCGACAAAACCTGCGCGGCCCATGGCCTCCAGCTCGAAACGCTCGATCGGGCGGCGGAAGATCGCAGTGGCGCGCAGCCGCTTCGGCTGGGCGCGCAGCGCCGCCAGCATATAGTCGTTATAATCGCCCCAGGGGCTCGCGGCCGCGATCACCGCACGGTCGATGCCGTTGGCATCCAGCGTTGCGATCAGCTTCTCATGGGTGAAATCGTAGGTCGGCACATGGCGCGGACCATCGATCAGCGGCATGTCGGTGGTGAAGACATGGACATGGGCGTCGATCTTGAACGGGGCGGGCATGCGGCCTCCTGTTTTTCTCAGTTCGGCTCGAGGCCGGCCTTCTTCACCACGCCAGCCCACATGTCGGCGTCGGATTTGAGCCGTGCTTCCAGCTCTTCCGGCGAGCCCGTCACCGGCTCGCCGCCGAGCTCGATCATGCGCTTCTGGTAGTCGGGATCGGAAACGATGGCGCGGACATGGCCGTTGAGGAAGGCGATGATCTGGCGCGGCGTGCCTGCTGGCGCCACCAGCGAATTCCAGCCGTCGACCGCGGCGTCGATGCCGTTCTCGCGCAGCGTCGGTACGTCAGGCTGCTGCGGCGAACGCCGGCTGCCGGATGCGGCGATGGCGCGAACCTGGCCGGTATCGATCGCCGCTTTCAGCGCGGCATAGGTCTCGACCCCGATCTGGACATCGCCGCGCAACAGCGCGGTCAGCACCTCTGACGAAGTCCGGTGCGGCACGATGGTCATCGGTGCACCGCTGGCTGCGCGCAGCAGCTCGGCGGAGACGTTCTGGGTGCTGCCGGGACTGATGGTGGCGACGTCGAATTGTCGCGGATTGGCGCGCGCGGCGTCGAGCGCGTCCTTGAGCGTGTGCAGCGGCGAGTCCGCCCTCACGAGCAAGAGCAGGTCGAACAGCGCCATGGTCGAGATCGGCGAAAACGCCGTGACCGGGTCGAACGGCATCGATTTCAACAGCGACTTCGACAGCACGATGCCGCTGGAGAATACGAACAGCGTGTAGCCGTCCGGCGGCGAAGCGAGCACGGCATTGGCGGCGATGATGCCGCCGGCGCCCGGCCGGTTCTCGATCACGACCTGCGCGCCGGTTCGCTCCGTGAGCTTCTGCCCGAGAATACGGACGGTGAAGTCGGCGAAACCGCCGGGGCCGAACGGCACCACGATGCGGATCGGACGGCTGGGGTAGGGCGCTTCCGCGCGAGCGG
>JAFAUV010000149.1 GCA_019243075.1 Bradyrhizobium sp. | reverse complement strand
GACCGAATTGATGGACCAGTATGGTGGACGCGTGGTCAGCCACGGCGTCGACATCCGCAACGCGATGGCCGTCGACGAGATGATCGACCAGATCTGGACCGGCGGCGCCCTCACCGACCTCATTAATAACGCCGCCGGCAATTTCATCTCGCGCACCGAGGAGCTTTCCGCGCGCGGCTTTGATGCCGTCGCCAATATTGTCATGCACGGTACGTTCTATGTCACGCATGCGGTCGGCCGCCGCTGGATCGCCAACAAGCTGCGCGGCAACGTGGTGTCGATCACGGTCACCTGGGTACGCAACGGCTCGCCTTATGTGGTGCCGTCGGCGATGAGCAAGTCCGCCGTACATGCCATGACCATGTCGCTGGCGACCGAATGGGGCCGTTACGGCATCCGCCTCAACACGATCGCGCCTGGCGAAATCCCGACCGAGGGCATGAGCAAGCGCATCAAGCCCGGCGATGAAGCCGGCGCCCGCACCAAGGCCATGAACCCGATGGGCCGCGTCGGCACCATGGATGAATTGCAGAATCTCGCCGTGTTCCTGATCTCCGGCGGGTGCGACTGGATCAATGGCGAGACGATCGCCATGGACGGCGCTCAGGCGCTGGCGATGGGCGGCAATTTCTACCAGCTCCGCGACTGGAGTGACGAGGACTGGAACAAGGCGCGCGAGTCCATCAAGGCACAGAACGAGAAGGACCGCGCAGCCCGGGGATAGGCCTACGCCACCTCCAGCAGCTTTCGCGAGCCGTCACGTCCGCCGAACAGGCGTCCGATCAATCCTGCTTCGGTCGGCATCACATTGGGAACGAAAGGATCGGTGTAGCAGGCCGCGCCCGCTTCCTTCGCAAGGCGCGCAATTTCGTTGGTCATGGTCGGGGCGCCCGAGGCGTAGACCATGTCGTCCGGCGACAGCATCGGCAGGTAATCCAGCGGCCGGCCGACGCGGATCGCGGCCGTGACATGGTGCGGCTCCGCTACCACCGGGATGATGGTGACATTGGGAAACAGCGCGAGCCGGCACAGCGCCGCGTGCATGTAGAACGACCGCAGCTTCCTTGCCGCGACCACGAATATCAGCTCGCGCCGCGGCTCTTCGGTGATGGCGGCGGCCGCGACCGACCACATCGGCGCAAAGCCGGTACCGCTCGCGACCAGCACGATCCGGCCGGCATGATTAGGCCGGAAATGCGCACTTCCGAAGGGTCCCATGACGCGGACACGATGACCGGCACGAATATCCTCGCCGAGCGCGGCAGACACCGCACCATTCGGAAAGCGGCGGAGATGAAACTGCAGCACGCCGCGCTCGGGCGCGCCTTCGAGCGGATAGCTCGGACTGTAGCAGCGCTCCGGAAAGCCGCGGAATTGCAGCTTGCAATATTGGCCGGGCAGGTAATTCAGCGGGCGCGGCAGCTCGATCTTGACGCCGATCACGTCAGGCGCGAGCTTGGTCAGCTCCGCCATCCGCGCCGGCAGCGAGACGGTATCGGGAACCGATTCGGTGACAAGCCTCAGGTCCGAGACGACCCGGGCCTGGCAGGCGTAGATCATGTCACTGCCTTCTTGCGTGCCGCCGAACACCTTGCCCTCGACAAGACGCAACCGGCAGGCGCCACAAATCCCGCTGCGGCAATCGTGGGGAAGCTCGATGCCGTTCAGCAGCGCGCTGTCGAGCAGGAGATCGCCGCAGTTGGCGTGAAAGGCTCCCTTGTCGAGCCTCACCTTGCAAATCCTCCGCATCATTCCACCTCGAGCCGTATGGGCCGGACGTGCCGCGTATGCCTGATCTGGCTGTGATCGAAGGCGGCAACCCGCATGAAGACTCCGCTCCTCAAGGGCACGTCGTATTTGCTTTGGGTGTCCAGCCGCCGCGCCACCTCCAGCGCCCAGCGCCCGGAGGCCCAGCGCGCCGCGCAGCGCACATCGGCGCGATCGCCGGTGAACTCGCCAGAGATGATCACGCCCGGAAGAACCGTGCCGACCGGAATGAGCCGGTCGACCTCCGCCGTGTACGGCACGGTCTCGGCTTCCGTCATGAACCATCGCGCGCCGTCGCCCTCGCCGACGTCAGGGTCGAGCGACAGTTGTCCCATCCTGGCGACGGTGGCCGCGAGATCGCGGGGAAGCCGGCGCGGCCTGACAATCGCATTGTTGTCGGCGCTATCCGCGGGGCGCTCGAAATTGTCGGCGTAATTGGCCGTGCCGGGGTCCGGGGCGAAGCCGCCGCGATAAGGCACGACATTGCTGACCTGCATCGGGCTCGCCGCCTCCGGCGGGCCGAAATGATCGTCGTCCATCCAGCCGGTGGCGCCGCTGGTCGCCTTCCACTGCCATACATCGACATAGGCGCCGCTGGTGAAATGCAGGCCGCGCCCCGTCATCGTCGCCGGCGCACCGGGAATCGGCTGCGGGCTCGCGTGGAAGGTGCGGTCGCCCGCGAGATCGACGTCGGACGTCGTGAGCAGCACCGCGAACTTGTCTTCGTTGAAGGATTGCTCGTCGCCGCGCTCGTAGCCATCGTGAAGCAGATGCCAGCCGTCGATCTGCTTGATCAGAGGCAATTGCTTGAGCGAGCGGCTCGGGTCCTGCCAGGTGAACAGGAAATAGGCCCAGGTGCCGTCATGCACCGCGCGAATCTCGACCTGGGATTCGCCGCGGCCGTCAAAGTTGCCGCCCTGGTTGGTCATCAGCGAAATCGGCTGGATGTTTCGCCAGACCGGGTCCGACGTGTCGCCGTCGACGATCGGAGCAGCCGTCTGCGCGATGCGATGGACCTGCAGGCAATCGACCGCCAGCCAATCGGCCGCAACGATGGCCGACGCGCCGGTGATTCCGACCGCCGCCGCCACGGCGAAGACATTGGCCTGCAGCGTCGCGTTTCGAGGCCTCGGCGCCTCGCGCGGCTTGCGTGTCTGGCGCGGATACTGGTCGGGCGAAAACGCCTGCTCCGGCTGTAACGGAACTGTCGACGTCGCTGCCGAGGCCGCGGACTGCGACGCATTCTTCTCGGCGAGCAGCGTCAGGAGCTCCACGGCATCGAGTCGCCGCGGCGGCGGCGGCAGCCGCTCGGGCCGGAAAATCCGCAACAGCTGCGCCATGCCGCCGATCCGGAAATGAATCACGATGTGAAGCAGAGCAAAACCCGGCACCAGCCACGCCGCGTACCAATGCAGGCTCAGGGTGCTATAGCCTGCGAGCAGCCCGAAATAGAGCAAGCCGCCGCTTCCGATCAGCGCTCCCATGGCGGCAAAGAAGATCCAGGTCAGGATGACGCTGATGGCGCCGAGGCGGACCTGTTTCGGGCCGGCAAGGCCACGCAGCCGAACATGATCGAGCTGCACGCGACGATTAAGCCCCGACCTCGCCAGATAGACCGCATAGGCGATCGCCACGGCCAGCAGGACGAGTGCGGCCTGGATATGCGACATCCAGACGGCATCTCGCGGCAAAAACCAATCGATCGCGTTGAGCCAGGCGCGATCCGGCGCCTCGGTCGCGATCCGCAATCCCGTGACGAAGGCAACGCCGATGGCACCCACCACCAGCCAATGCAGGATGATGGTGCCGTAATCTGTCCTGCGCGGCTTCACTTGCGGCTTCACTTGCGCCTCCCCCTGCTACTGGTCCCCAGATAATGGTTCGCCGCTGCCGGCGAACGGAAGCCATCTCCTCTTGATGCGGAACGCGTCGCGACGACGGCTCAACCGGCATGGCCCCGCCGAATGAACGATCCGCCGACCTGCTCCGCGTGATTGATCTTATGTGGCGATCGAACGATCGCGCCGGTGACTCGAGTCGTAAGCGACGCTCTTCATTTTTCTTCCCGTTTTCTCAGAGATTGAACCCGCGCTGTCGACTGAACGATCGGAGGTTCATTTAGGTTCGTGGCGCCAATCTGCCGACAGCGCGCTCAATCCGCACTGAAGCAAGGTCATAGCTGGACGATTTGATGGCATAGGATTTATTCCGGGACGGCTCGGGAAAATTCCCATTGTTGCCGGAAAATGGTCGGTATCGGTTGCCAGTCTGCACGGCGAGCAGCGCACTCAACTCACCGGGGAACAGCACGGGATGAGCATTGCTGAAAGCCGTCCGCCAACATCGTCGTTCGCCTCGCTCAATCCCTTCGCCGCGACGGTGGCGGATGATCCGGTCTCGCGCGGACTGCACGAGAGCGCGCGGAAGATGATCGGCATCGCATTGTTCAGCGGCGTGATCAATCTGCTGATGCTTTCCGGCTCTCTCTATATGCTGCAGGTCTACGATCGTGTCATACCGAGCCGGAATATTGCGACGCTGCTCGGGCTGTCGCTGATGGTGCTGTTTGCCTATCTGATCCAGGGATATTTCGACGCGCTGCGCGCGCGCATGCTGTGCCGGGTCGCGACCCTCTTTGACGTCGGCCTGCAAGATTCGATCCATACGGCGCTGGTCACCCTGCCGCTGCGCGGCGCCAAGCCGATGCTGATGCAGCAGCCGCTGCGCGATCTCGACCAGGTGCGCGCCTTCATGTCCGGCATGGGGCCGACGGCGTTCCTCGACATGCCCTGGATACCGATCTTCCTGATCGCCCTGTTTCTGTTTCATCCCGCGATCGGCACGACCGCGCTGCTCGGCACCGCTGCCATCGTCCTCATGACCCTGCTGACCGAGCGCCTGTCGCGCGGCGCGGCAAGGGCCGCGATGGACTCCAGTGCGCAGCGGCAGGTGCTCGCCGATACGACCCAGCGCAATGCCGAGGTCATTCGCGCGCTCGGCATGGCCGATCGCTTCGGCGCACTCTGGGCGCGGGTCAACGAGCGCTATTTGCGCGAAAACATCCGCGCCGCCGACGTCTCTGCCAATCTCGGCTCTGGCGCGAAGGTGCTGCGTTACGTCCTGCAATCGGGAATGCTCGGCATCGGCGCCTATCTCGTCGTCTCCGACAAGGCCTCCGGCGGCGTCATGATCGCGTCATCGATCATGACGGGCCGCGCGCTGGCGCCCGTCGAAGTCGCGCTCGGCAGCTGGAAGCAGCTGGTCGCCGCGCGCCAGGGCATCGCCCGCCTGCGCGACATCTGCAAGACGACGGCAAAACCCGCCGCCCCGCCCGTCATGCTGCCGCGTCCCCATCGCGATCTCTCGGTGCAGGAGCTTGCAGTGGCCGCCCCCGGCACGGAAAGGCCGATCCTCCAGAACGTCTCGTTCACGCTGAAGGCCGGCATGGGGCTCGCGTTGCTCGGTGCCAGCGCCTCGGGCAAAACCTCGCTCTCCAAGGCGCTGGTCGGCATCTGGCCGGCGCAACACGGCATGGTGCGGCTCGATGGCGCCGCGATCGACCAGTGGCGCAACGAAGATCTCGGCCGTCACATCGGCTATCTGCCGCAGGATGTCGCGCTGTTCGACGGCACGGTGGCCGAAAACATCTGTCGTTTCGACGGCGACGCGAGCTCGGAGTCGATCCTGAGAGCCGCGCAGATCGCCGGCGTTCACGACACCATCCTGCGCTTGCCGGAGGGATATTCGACACGGATCGGCCAGGGCGGCATGTCGCTGTCGGCGGGTCAGCGCCAGCGCGTCGGGCTCGCGCGCGCCGTGTTCGGCGATCCCTTTCTCGTCGTGCTCGACGAGCCCAACGCCAATCTCGACGCCGAAGGCGAGAATGCGCTCGGCCGCGCCATCCGGATCCTGCGTCACAACAAGAGCATCGTCATTGTCATCTCGCACCGGCCGAATGCGCTGGCCGCGCTCGACATGGCGCTGGTATTGTATGAGGGCAGAGCAATCGCGTTCGGCTCGAGCCAGGAGGTGTTTGCGCGGGTCCGCCGATCGGCTTCTGCCGCGACGGCGGCGCCGCACGCGGCAGTGCCAGGCCGCAAGGCGCCGCGGCGTGCCGCACCGGCGGAGCCCGCTTGACCATGAGACCGACCGATCATCTCGAAGATGATGCCCCGCGCTGGGCCGGCGATCGCGGACCGGGCGGCTTCGGTCCGCAGGGCGCCGCATTGATTCTGGAATTGCAAAAGCTTCGCCGGGCCTTCGACGAGGAAGATTGGAGCCCGCGAAAACCGGCGGACGGCAAGCGCCGCAGCCCCGAACCGCCGCGACGACGACATGCAACTGCGCCAAAGCGGCCGCGCAAGAGCCGGGTGGCCAAGGCGATTGATGCCTGTCTTCAGCAGATCGGCCTGAGGGCGCCCGAGCACAAGGAACAACCGCGGGAGCTTGCCCGCGCGGCTGCGCCTGCGCCGCCACAACGTCCGAGCCCGACGCTGGCGCCGCACGATCCGCTGACGATGGATCTGGTCAAGCTCGCACCGGAAATTCCCATGTCGTTTGCGCCGAACCGTTCGATGCGACTCGAGCAAGCCGGTCCGGCGCTGCCGCCCCCGGCGAAATCGGCGACACGGCCCGGGAAGTTCCTCGCCAGCTGCCGCCACGGCTTGATCACGGGTGTCAATTTCGTCATCAAAGGCGGCGAGCTCGCGCCTCCGCCCGCCGACAGCGGTCTTTCGCTGAAGACAAGCTGGTCGTTCCATCGCGAATTGCGCACCGGGCTTCGCATCCTTCTGATCGCCGGCCTGCTCGGCGGCGGCTGGTTCTTCTTCATGCCGCTCGCGGGTGCCGTCGTGGTGCCCGGCAATCTCGTGGTTCAGTCCAATGTAAAGACGATCCAGCATCCGACCGGCGGCGTGGTGGCGGAGATCAAGGTCCAGAACGGCAGCCGCGTCAGCGCCGGCGACCTGCTGGTGCGGCTCGATGCGACCCAGGCCCAGGCGAGCCTGCAGATGGTGAGCAAGCAGCTCGATGAAGTCAGGGCGAAAATCGCCCGCCTCACCGCCGAGCGCGACAACCTTCCGCAACTCGGGATACCGCCGGAACTTGTCTCGCGCGCGCATGATGAAACCGTGACGAACCTCATGGCGTCCGAGCAATCCTTGTTCAAGGCCCGCTTCAGCGCGCGGCAAAGCCAGAAGGAGTTGCTCCAGAGCCGCATTGCCCAGCTTGACGAGGAGGTCGCCGGCCTCGAAGTGCAGGTCGATTCCAGAGCGAAGCAATTGGAGCTGATCAAGGGCGAAATGGCCGGCGTCCAGGATCTCTATGACAAACGCCTGGTGCCGCTGGCGCGCCTCACCGCCCTGCAGCGCGAAGCGGCACGGCTTGATGGCGAACGCGGGCAGCTCGTCTCCTCGATCGCCGAAACCAGGTCGAAGGTGGGCGAGGCGCAGCTCCAGATCGTCCGCATCGATCAGGATTTTCGCACCGACGTGGTCAAGGAATTGGGTGACAGCGAGGGCAAGGAGGCCGAACTGGTCGAACGCGGCGTCGCGGCGCGCGATCTGCTCGACCGTATCGAGATTCGCGCGCCGACGTCGGGCGTGATTCACCAATTGGCGGCGCATACGATCGGCGGTGTCGTCCGTGCCGGCGACAGCATCATGGAAATCGTGCCGAACAGCGAGGATTTGCAGGTCGAAGCGCGGCTGCAACCGCAGGACATCGATCACGTCCACACCGGCCAGGCCGCCTTCGTGCGATTCTCGGCATTCAACCAGCGCACCACGCCGCAACTCAAGGGAACGGTGTCCTATGTGTCGGCCGACACCAGCCGCGATCAGCAGACCAACGCGCCCTATTTCACGGTCCGCGTGACCCTGCCCGATGAGGAGCGGCGGCGGCTGGCGGACCTGCAGCTGGTGCCGGGAATGCCGGCGGAAGTCTTCATGCAGACCGGCAGCCGGACCATGGCGAGCTACCTGTTCAAGCCGATCGCCGAGCAAATGCGGCGCGCCTTTGTCGAGCAGTGAACCGTTCCGGTCCGAACCCGCGGGTTGCCGCATTCACAAATGGCCGGGCCAAAGTGCAGACATACCGGGCCAAAGTGCAGACATAGTTGCGACACGCTTTTGCGCGATGATCCGAATCAAGCGCGGTACGTTCTGTAGCTGGAGGTCAGTCCATGTCCAGTTTTTCAAAGATTGCACACGACGACGCGCTCCTGATTTCGGCCGATCTCGCAGCACCGGCGCTCGCGCCGGCCGTTGCCGGCTATGAGGCCGAACATCCCCTTCGCCCGATTCCGAGCTTCTGGAATTTCGTCGAGGACGATCACGCTTTTCTCGCCCGCTCTCGCATGAGCAGCCTGCGTTCCTTGGCCTCGTCCGACCAAACCGCGTTGAGATCGTAGAACTCGGCCACCACCTTTGCGCCGGGC
>JAFAUV010000052.1 GCA_019243075.1 Bradyrhizobium sp. | reverse complement strand
GTGTTGAACGAGAGATCCTCGGAGACGGCCGATTGCCCGGCCGGATTGAACGGCAACAGCGCCTGGAGGCGCATCAACCCATAGATGATAAAGAAGCCGCCGACATGGAACAGCAGCATGGAAACCGTGTAGGTCAGCCAGTGCTGCTCGCGCCTGTCGTCGACGCCGCTGATCCAGTAAAGCCCGGCCTCGACCGGGCGCAGGATCGGAGAGAGGAACGTGCGTTCGCCGTTGAAGACGCGCGTCATGTACCAGCCGAGCGGTTTCACCAACGCGACGACGATGGCGCAAAACAGGAGGATTTGAATCCAGCCGATGACGGTCATGGGATATCAGCCTTTACAGGAAGTGCGGGAGCGGCCAGTCAGAACCGCTCGGGCCGGAGCAGCGCGTAGGTGAGATAGAACAGCAGGCCAAGCGAGACGAGGCCCGCGAGGGAATAGTCGAAGATCATGACTTCGCTCCTCTCACAGCCGTTCGCAGGCGTAAGTGTAGCCGATCGCCGCCGCGAAGAAGGCGAGCGCCAGCGCCGACATGAAGATGTCCATCATGAAAAACCCCTATGCGTCAGCTGGGCGGCAACGCCGCACGCGGCGGCCGCCTTTGCCCGGCTTGAGAGGTGCCACCCGGTGCATAGGTTTTCGAGACGGCGGCTATGGCGAAGTTATAGGAATCTCATAAAGGCCGACGAACTTCCATGTCGTCACGTTTGTCCCTGCGTACGCGGGCCGTCCCTGCGCACGCGCGCCGTTGCTCGCTTGGCCGGCACGGCGGTAAGGACCTTTATGATATTCCTATATCTGCGCTGCCGGCTCCATCTCGCTTTCGAACGGCCTTTTGACCACTTTTGGCGGGCGACCGCCGCTCTCGGCGCAACCTGAAGCGGGACAAGAGCCATGCTGCGAGCTATCAGACGTTACGATCTCGGCGAACTCAGCCAATGCCTGCGCGACGCCGGCGAAGCCAATGCCCATTTGATGGGCGAGGTGATCGGCACGGCTTGCCGGAGGTATCCTTCGCTCGGCCAGTGCGAGAAAACCGCGCGGATCGAGCAACTGATCCGGTCCGGCGCCTGGACCGACGCGGCGCTGGCCCTGATCGATCTCGAACTGCCCTTCTGGCAGGTCCGCCGCCTCGCCTATGACGACGGCGAATGGTATTGCGCGCTGTCGCGCGGACGCGAGCTGCCCGATTGGCTCGATCAATCCATCGAGGGCAGGCATGCGGATCTGTCGCTGGCCATCCTGAGCGCCTTTGTCGAGGCCCGACGTATCGGTGAGCCGGAGAGCCGCAGCAGCGTGCCCGCGGCGAAGTCGACCCTCGACTTTCGCGCGCGCTTGTCGCTCGACAATTTGTCGTAAGCGCGCGTTGCAATACGAGGACTTGATACAAGGACTTGATACAAGGACTTGGAGCAACGACTGTCGTGGCCGAGCTGGAAAAATCGTCGCGGGAGCCGAGCGCGGCTCTGGTGCCCGTCCGCTTTTGCATGCGGATCGTCATTCTGATGACCTTTGCTGCGCTCGGCAGCGTCGGCTTCGGCACCGGCCTGGCGGCGCTGTCGGCGATGGCCGCCATCGTGTGCACCGTGGTCGCGACGGTGAAGGGCGAAACGGCATTTTCGCGGGCGCTCAATCATTGGGACGAAGCGCTCGCCTACGCCGCCCTCTATTTCCTGTTCGTCGGGCTCGATCTCTCAGCCCCGCTTTGAGAGGCGAGAGGCGATGGCGGTCTTATGTCGCGCTTATGAGATCGTCCGTTGCCCGCCCTCGAATTCCTATCCGGCGCGGAAGATATTTTGGTCCACGAGTCCAGCGCACTGCATCGCCTCCCGACACGTCGAAAGCGGAAGCCCGTTGCCGGAGCCTGCGGATTGGATCATTGGAAGGAACTTAACGTGAAGCTTGTCGAACCTCCCTTGCGCAGCACCGCTGCGTTTTCTCTCATCTTCATCGGCCGCAATCAACGGGGCGATTGGGTCGCCCAGGAACAGAACGGCCGCTATGGCGGTCTGTTCGTCAACCGCGCTCAGGCGATCAAATATGCCCTCGCCGAGAACGGCCATCGTCGCGAGACCATCGTCGAGCTCTCCCGCAAGTTCGAGCTCGACATGGGCGCCCATTCTCCCTCCACCATCCCTGCCCGGCGCCTCGCGTGAGACGACCATCCACGGCGAACAGTCCCGCGACCTGGCTGGCGGGTTACATCGCCGACCTTGCCACAGCTTTTGATGCCGAGGGCGCCGTCGACCTCCCGACCGTCCGGCGGCTCTGCGAGCGGCAGATAAAAGCCGGCGTGACCGCGCTCGGAAAGCCCGGCGGCGCTGAAAGCCGCATTGCAGGCGCTCGGCCTGATGCGCGCCGGTGTGCGGCTGCCGCTGGTCGAGCTCGAAGCCTCAGCTGCGCGTGAGGTCGCGCGCCTGGTGGCGGCGATCGCCGAGCGCGATCTCGCCGCCGCCTGCTAGAAATCCCACTTTTCGCCGAGAACCAGCGGCTGTTGCGGAAATCTGGTCGCATCATCCTCCAATGGCATCATGTCGCCGGGATGCCGGCGAAACAGCCATTCGGCATCGAGACGCCGCAGCGTGGCGCGCAGGATCGCGCGGTGAAGAAGCCGGAAGGAAAGGCCGATGCGCCGGAAAAGCCTCGGGATGAAAGCGCCGTTTTCGCGGGCAAAGGAAGCAATGTCGTCGCGGCGCAGGTCTAGCAAGGTCATGGCTCATCTTTCGAGGCTTGGGCGCAAAGCGCCATTTGCTCCGAAAGATGCGCGCCCGGCGCATAGGAAATCGAGACTGGGCGCTGCCGATGCTCATAAGCGCGCCATAAGCGGCAAGGCGCATAAGCCGCTTACTCCGCCGCAACGGTCCTGATCTCGGCCGGCTCGGCGCGCACCGCACAGAACTTGAATTCCGGAATCTTGCCGAAGGGATCGAGCGCCGGATTGGTGAGCAAGTTCGCCGCCGCCTCCGCATAGCAGAACGGCATGAACACCATGTTCTCCGGCACGTCGCGGTCAGCGCGCACCTTGACCTCGACAGCGCCGCGGCGCGTCTCCAGGCGAATGAAATCGCCGGGCGCGAGCTTCTTCTTGCGCATGTCCTTTGGCGACATGAAGGCCACCGCCTCGGGCTCGATCTGGTCGAGCACCTGCGCCCGCCGCGTCATCGAGCCGGTGTGCCAATGCTCGAGCACGCGTCCCGTCGACAGCACCATCGGATATTCGTCGTCCGGCAATTCATCCGGTGGAATGACTTTCGCCGGCACGATCTTGCCGCGGCCGCTTTCGGTCGGGAAACCGTTCGAGAAGATGATCTCGTTGCCGGGCTTATGTGGATCGTCCGCCGGATAGGTCACCGCGCCCTCGCGCAGCAGCCGTTCCCAGCTGATGTTGTCGAGCGACGGCATCAGCTGCGCCATCTCGGCATAGACCTCGCCCGGCCCCGAATAATTCCAGGGCAGCCCCATCCGCTTGCCGATCTCCTGGATGATCCAGAGATCCTGCCTGGCATCGCCGGGCGGCTTGATCACCTCGCGCGCGAGCTGCACGCGGCGGTCGGTGTTGGTGAAGGAGCCGGATTTCTCCGCAAAGGCCGAGGCCGGCAGGATCACATCGGCATGGAACGCCGTCTCGGTGACAAACAGGTCCTGCACCACGAGATGGTCGAGTTTGGCCAGCGCCTCGCGCGCATGCTGCAGATCGGGATCCGACATCGCCGGATTTTCGCCCTCGACATACATGCCGTGAATCTCGCCCGCATGGATCGCGTTCATGATCTCGACCACGGTCAGGCCGCGCACCGGATCGAGGTCCGTCTGCCACAGTTTCTCGAAGGCGGTGCGCATGTCATCGCGACCGACCGGCTGATAGTCGGGCAGGAACATCGGGATCAGGCCGGCGTCGGAAGCGCCCTGCACGTTGTTCTGGCCGCGCAGCGGATGCAACCCGGTACCCGGACGGCCGACTTGCCCGGTGATCAGCGCCAGCGCAATCAGGCAGCGCGCATTGTCGGTGCCGTGAACGTGCTGGCTGATGCCCATGCCCCAGAAGATGATGGAGGATTTCGCCCGCGCATAGGTGCGCGCGACGTCGCGCAAAGTCTCCGCCGGGATGCCGCAGACCGGCGCCATCTTCTCCGGCGTGAACTCCTTGATCTTGGCCTTGAGGTCTTCGTAACCCTCGGTATAGCCCGCGATATATTGGTCGTCGGTCAGCCCTTCGGCAATGATGGTGTTGATCATCGCATTCAGCATCGCGACATCGCTGCCGGGCTTGAATTGCAGATGCCGGGTCGCATGGCGCGACAGCGACTGCCGGCGCGGATCCATCACGAACAGTTTGGCGCCCTTGTTGGCGGCGTTCTTGATGAAGGTCGCCGCGACCGGATGGTTCACGGTCGGATTGGCACCGATCACCCAGATCACCTCTGCATCCATCGCCGCCGAGAACGGCGCCGACACCGCGCCGGAGCTTAGGCCCTCGAACAGCGCCGCGACCGAGGAGGCATGGCAGAGGCGCGTGCAGTGATCGACATTGTTGGATCCGAAGCCGGTCCGCACCAGCTTCTGGAACAGATAGGCCTCTTCATTGGATCCTTTGGCCGAGCCGAAGCCGGCCAGCGCCTTCACGCCTTTTTCGGCCCGAATTCTCTTCAGGCCGTTGGCGGCGATGTCGAGCGCCTCTTCCCACGATGCCTCGCGGAAATGGGTGAAGGGATTGGCCGGATCGACCTGATCGTTGGCGTCCTTCGGAACGTTCGGCAAACGCACCAGCGGCTTGGTCAAGCGATTGGGATGATGGATGTAGTCGAAGCCGAAGCGGCCCTTGACGCAAAGGCGGTTGTGGTTGGCCGGGCCGTCGCGGCCTTCGGCATAGATCACCTTCTCGTCCTTGACCTGATAGGTCACCTGGCAGCCGACGCCGCAATAGGGGCAGAGCGAATCGACCTTCCTGTCGGGATAGGTGACGCGGGTCTGCTTGTCGTCGAGCATCACGGCCGGCATCAGCGCGCCGGTCGGGCAGGCCTGCACGCATTCGCCGCAGGCAACGCAAGTGGACTCGCCCATGGGATCGTCGAAGTCGAACACGATCTTGGCGCCGTGATTGCGGTAGGCCATGCCGATCACGTCATTGACCTGAACCTCGCGGCAGGCGCGCACGCAGAGGCCGCACTGGATGCAGGCATCGAGATTGACCCGCATCGCAGGATGGCTGGCGTCGGCCTGCCAGCGCTCGGCCGAGGGAAAGCGGCTTTCGGTCACGCCCGACTTCTCGGCCCAGTGCCAGAACTTCGACTCCGGATCATGCGAGGTCTCGCGCGCCGGCTGATCGGCGACCAGAAGCTCCATCACCATCTTCTGCGCGGCAACGGCGCGGTCGCTCGCGGTCTTCACCTTCATGCCGATGGTCGGCGTGCGCTTGCAGGAGGCGGCGAGCACGCGCTCGCCTTCGATCTCGACCATGCAGGCCCGGCAATTGCCGTCGGGCCGGTAGTCGGGCGCCGGCGAGTAGCAGAGATGCGGGATTTCGTTGCCCTGGCGCTTGGCCACCTGCCAGATGGTCTCGCCCGGCTTCGCCTCGACCTGCTTGCCGTCGAGCTCGAACTTGATCTTCGTCATTCGGCTGCGTCCTTGAACTCGTCGGGGAAATATTTGATCACCGAGGCCAGCGGATTCGAAGCCGCCTGGCCCAATCCGCAGATCGAGGCATCGCGCATCGCCTGGCTCAATTCGTCCAGCAATTGGCGGTTCCAGACCGGCTTCTGCATCAGGATCGCCGCCTTCTGGGTTCCGACCCGGCATGGCGTGCACTGGCCGCAGCTCTCATCCTCGAAGAAACGCATCAGATTGAGCGCGGCGCCGCGCACGCTGTCGTGCTGCGACAGGATGACGATCGCCGCGGAACCGATGAAGCAGCCATATTTCTCCAGCGTGCCGAAATCGAGGGGAATGTCGTCCATCGAAGCCGGCAGGATGCCGCCCGACGCGCCGCCCGGCAGATAGGCATGGAATGTGTGACCGTCGGCCATGCCGCCGCAATATCCGTCGATCAATTCCCGCACGGTGATCCCTGCCGGCGCCAGCTTCATGCCGGGATTTTTCACACGGCCGGAGACCGAGAAGCTGCGCAGGCCATGGCGCTCGTGGCGGCCATGGCTCTTCCACCAATCCGCGCCCTTTTCGACGATGTCGCGCACCCACCACAGCGTCTCGACATTGTTGATCAGGGTCGGCAAGCCGAACAGGCCGACCTGGAACGGATAAGGCGGCTTGTGCCGCGGCAGGCCGCGCTTGCCCTCGATGCTTTCCAGCAGCGATGACTCTTCGCCACAGATGTAGGCGCCGGCGCCGCGGCGCAGATGCAGGGTCGGACCGCCCGGCGGGAGTTTTGTAATCTCGCGCGCGAGGATGTCGCGGGCTGCCGGATATTCGTCGCGCATGTAGACATAGACGTCGCCGGCTTCGACCACCTGCGCGGCAATCAGCATGCCCTCGAGGAAGCGATGCGGATCGGTCTCGAGATAATAGCGGTCCTTGAAGGTGCCGGGCTCGCCCTCGTCGCCGTTCACCGCCATCAGCCGCGGGCCCGGCTCGCCGAGCACCGCGCGCCATTTGCGTCCCGTCGGAAAGCCCGCGCCGCCGAGCCCGCGCAAGCTCGCATCATCGAGCACCTTCAGGAGATTGTCTTTCGAGAGTTCGCCGGAGCGGACACGGTTGAGCAGCTTGTAGCCGCCGTCAGCGACATAGGCCGTGTAGCCGATGTAATCAGGCAGATGCGCGTGGGTGTCGCCGGCTTTCGCAGTGGCGAGCACATTGGCGACCGTGGCATGATCGACGAAGTTGTGGCCGACTTCGGCGGCGGGCGCGGTGTCGCAGCGGCCGACACAGGGCGCGCGCACGACGCGGATGCCCGGGCCGGACTTGGCTTGCAAATCCTCGAGCAACTTCTCGCCGCCAAGCATCGCGCAGGTGAGCGAGTCGCAGACGCGGATGGTCAGCGGCGCAATGTCGGGCTCGCCTTCCTTCACGATGTCGAAATGCGCATAGAAGGTCGCGGTCTCGAACACTTCGGCAAAGGATAGCTTCATCTCCTCGGCAAGCGCGGCGAGATGCGCGGCCGAAATCTGGTGATACTTGTCCTGGATCAGGTGCAGGTGCTCGATCAGGAGGTCGCGCTGGCGCGAGCGGTCGCCGAGCAGCGCCTCGATCTCGGCCTTGGCGCGCGGATCGACCTGCCGC
>JAFAUV010000322.1 GCA_019243075.1 Bradyrhizobium sp. | reverse complement strand
GGCGACGCGGACCAGATTGACCGCGTTGAAGCGCGAGGTGAGGTCCGGCGTCACGCCGACGACCACGCCCGCCTTGCCGTCCCCGGTGACGCCGACGATGGCGACGACGCCGGAGCCGAGTTGCTTCTTGCCGTCGTCGGCAAGACTCTTGAGATCCTTCATCTCGATGCCTTCGACCGCGCGTGCCATCAGCTTGACATTGCCGATTTCGCGAACGCCGGCGGCCGAGCCGTTGCCGGCGGACGCGCCGCCACCCATCGCGAGCTTCTTGCGGGCGTCCGACAGCTCGCGCTCCAGCTTCTTGCGCTCTTCCATGAGCGCAGCGATGCGCGCCGGCACGTCTTCCGGCGTGGTGCGCAGCTCGGCCGCGGCCTGCTTCGCCAGCGCCATCACCTCATTGGCGTGCTTGCGCGCGGGCCGCCCGGTCAGCGCCTCGATGCGACGCACGCCCGAGGCGACCGCGCTTTCCGATGTCACCGAGATCAGGCCGATATCGCCGGTGCGCTTCACATGCGTGCCGCCGCAAAGCTCGACCGACCAGCCGAGCGCGTTCTGCCCGTGCTGGCGCGCTCCCCCGCCCATGGAGACGACGCGGACCTCGTCGCCATATTTCTCGCCGAACAGGGCGCGGGCGCCGGCCTCGCGCGCGTCATCGACCGCCATCAGGCGAGTCGTGACCTCGTCGTTCTCCAGCACCACTTCGTTGGCGATATCCTCCACGCGGGCGAGCTCTTCCGGCGTAATCGGCTTCGGATGCACGAAGTCGAAGCGCAGCCGATCGGGCGCCACCAGCGAGCCGCGTTGGGCGATGTGGTCGCCGAGCACCTGCCGCAGCGCCTCGTGCAACAGGTGCGTCGCGGAGTGGTGCGAGCGGATCGAGGCGCGGCGGCTGTGGTCGACCTCGAGCTGCAGCGCGGCACCAACCTTGAGCGTGCCTTGCTCGACCGTGCCCAGATGCACCCAGAGATCGCCGGCCTTCTTCTGCGTGTCGGTGACGCGGAATTTCACGCCGTCGCCCGAAAGCACGCCGGTGTCGCCGACCTGGCCGCCCGACTCCGCGTAAAAGGGCGTCTGGTTCAGCACAATCGCCGCGCTGTCGCCGGCCTCGAGGCTGTCGACCTCCTTGCCGTCCTTGACCATTGCGGCAACGACGCCTTCCGCGCTCTCGGTCTCGTAGCCCAGGAACTCGGTCGCGCCCAACTTTTCGCGGAGCGGGAACCAGACGCTCTCGGTCGCGGCGTCGCCCGATCCGGCCCAGGACGCACGTGCGGTTTCGCGCTGGCGGTCCATCGCGTCGGTAAACGCCGCGACGTCGACGCCGATGCCGCGCGATTTCAGCGCGTCCTGTGTCAGGTCGAGCGGGAAGCCGTAGGTGTCGTACAGCGTGAACGCGGTATCGCCGTCGAACATGTCGCCCTTCTTCAGCGTCGCGCTCTTCTCATCGAGGATCGCAAGTCCCCGCTCCAAGGTCTTGCGGAAGCGCGTCTCTTCCAGCCGAAGCGTCTCCTCGATCAGGCCTTCCGCGCGCACCAGCTCCGGATAGGCCTGGCCCATCTCGCGCAGCAAGGCCCAGACCAGGCGATGCATCAACGGCTCACGGGCACCGAGAAGCTGCGCATGGCGCATGGCGCGACGCATGATCCGGCGCAGCACATAGCCGCGGCCCTCGTTCGAGGGCAGCACGCCGTCGGCGACGAGGAAGGCCGAGGAGCGCAGATGGTCCGCAATCACCCGATATGAGGCGACGTTCTGCTCACTCGGCCCATGGCCGAGCGCGGAAGCAGTGGCTTCGATCAGATGGCGGAACAGATCGGTCTCGAACACGCTGTCGACGCCCTGGAGGATGGCGGCCATCCGCTCCAGCCCCATGCCGGTGTCGATCGAGGGGCGCGGCAGCGGCACGCGCTCCTCCTTTGTCACCTGGTCGAACTGCATGAAGACGAGGTTCCAGAATTCGAGGAAACGGTCGCCGTCCTCCTCCGGGCTGCCCGGAGGCCCGCCCCAGATGTGCTCGCCGCGGTCGATGAAGATCTCCGAGCAGGGACCGCACGGGCCGGTATCTCCCATCGCCCAGAAATTGTCCGAGGTCGCGATACGGATGATGCGGTCGGCCGAGAAGCCCGCGATCTTTTTCCAGTGGCGCGCCGCCTCCTCGTCGTCGTGGTAGATAGTGACGAGCAGCTTGTCCTGCTTCAGCCCGAACTCCTTCGTAATCAGGTTCCAGGCAAGCTCGATCGCACGCTCCTTGAAGTAATCGCCAAAGGAGAAGTTGCCGAGCATCTCGAAAAAGGTGAGATGGCGTGCGGTGTAGCCGACATTATCGAGGTCATTGTGCTTGCCGCCGGCACGCACGCATTTCTGCGAGGTGGTGGCGCGCTGATAGGTACGCTTCTCGACCCCGGTGAAGACGTTCTTGAACTGCACCATGCCGGCATTGGTGAACATCAGGGTCGGATCGTTGCGCGGCACGAGCGGCGAGGACGGCACGATCTCGTGGCCGTTCTCCCGGAAGAAATTCAGAAAAGTCGACCTGATCTCGTTAACGCCGCTCATGTTCATCCAATCGGGAAGTTGGCCGATGGGCCGTAAAAACACTGCCTGTTCCGGCGGAACGCTTTTAGAGGAGGGCCGCCATAGTGTCCAGAAACAGTGCAGCCAGATCATGCACTTGCCGCGGCACGCTAAACCCGGTTGATAGAGGCTGCGGCTGCGTTGACAGTCCTGGTAACGTCGTGTTTTTCTCCTATCTGTTCAAGACAGCCACGTCGGGAGAGACCGGCCAAACCGCCGGCGCCGAAGGAGCAACCGCCCCGGAAACTCTCAGGCAAAAGGACCGCGTGGCGAGGACAGCATCTGGAAAGAGGCGCCGAGGGCCGTAACAGGCCGACGGCGCCCGCCGACGGGATAATACTCTCAGGCACAGCGACAGATGGGGCTTCGATGGGTTTTTCCGGGAATGGTCCCGGTGACCCAAAGAGGGCCCGTGATGCTTGCGCGTGATGACCAGTCGGACCTGAAACGCACTCCCCTCCACGACCTGCACGTGGCGCTCGGCGCCAGGGTGGTGCCGTTCGCGGGCTATGAGATGCCCGTGCAATATGCCGCGGGCGTGTTGAAGGAACACCTCCATACCCGTCGCAACGCCGGCCTGTTCGACGTCTCCCATATGGGCCAGTTCGTGCTGCGGGCGCGCTCCGGCGCACCGGAGGATGCGGCGCTGGCGCTGGAGCAGCTCGTGCCGCAGGACATTCTGGCCCTGCCCGCAGGCCGGCAGCGCTATGCCCAATTCACCAATGTGGACGGCGGCATTCTCGACGATCTGATGGTCGCGAATTTCGGCGACCATCTGTTTCTGGTCGTGAACGCCGCCTGCAAGAACGCGGACGAGGCGCACCTGCGCGAGCACCTTTCCGAGGCTTGCGAGATCGAGCCGCTGTCCAATCGCGCGCTGCTGGCGCTGCAGGGACCGAAGGCGGAGACTGTGCTGGCGAAATATTGTGCAGAGACGCCGGCGATGCGGTTCATGGATGCCGGGCCTCGCCAAGTCGCTGGGATCGAGTGCTTTGTCTCGCGCTCGGGCTACACGGGCGAAGACGGTTACGAGATTTCAGTGCCGTCCGAGGAGGCCGAGCGGCTGGCAAGACTGCTGCTCGAAGATGGCGATGTGCTGCCGATCGGGCTCGGCGCGCGCGACAGCCTCCGCCTCGAGGCCGGGCTTTGCCTCTACGGCCACGATATCGACAGCTCGACCACCCCGGTCGAAGCCGCGCTGGAATGGTCGGTGCAGAAGAGCCGGCGTGCCGGCGGGCAGCGAGCCGGCGGTTTCCTCGGCGCCGAAACAATTCTCGCGCAATTGTCCGACGGCGCGCCGCGCCGCCGCGTCGGCCTGAAGCCGGAAGGCCGCGCGCCGGTGCGCGAAGGCGCGCCGCTGTTTGCCGACAGCAATTCGACCGTAGAGATCGGCACGGTCACTTCCGGCGGCTTTGGTCCGACGCTGAACGCGCCGGTCGCGATGGGCTACGTAGCTACCCCGCTCGCAAGCATCGGCCATCGCGTCTTCGCCCAGGTGCGCGGCCAGCGGCTGCCGCTGATGGTCGCTCCCACCCCGTTCGTCCCCAATACCTACAAGCGCTGAAGGGAACCCCATGACCATCCTGTTCACATCCGATCATGAATGGCTGCGCATCGAGGGCGATGTCGCCACGATCGGGATCACCGACTATGCGCAGTCGCAGCTCGGCGATGTCGTGTTCATCGAGCTGCCGAAGGTCGGACGCGCGCTCAAGAAGGCCGAGCCTGCCGCGGTCGTCGAGTCCGTCAAGGCCGCTTCCGATGTCTATGCGCCGATCTCGGGCGAAGTGCTCGAGGTGAATGATGCGATCACGGCGGAGCCGGCGCTGGTCAATTCCGACGCGGCCGGCAAGGCCTGGTTCTTCAAGCTGAAGATTGCGGACCGGGGTGAGCTCGGCGGGTTGATGGATGAGACCGCCTACGCCGCGCATACGGCCTGACAGAGGGAAAACGTCATGAATGCACCCTTCAAACCCGCCTGCGAAGCTGCCGGCTCCTTCGTGCGCCGTCATATCGGCCCCTCGCCCGACGATGTCGCCAGCATGCTGGAGACGGTCGGCGCAAAATCGCTTTCCGATCTCATGGGCGAGACGCTGCCGGGCTCGATCCGGCAGAAGGCGCCGCTCGATCTGGGCGGCGGCTTGAGCGAAATCGAGGCCCTGACGCATATGGGCGAGCTTGCGGCGCAGAACCGGCTCTTCACCTCGCTGATCGGCCAGGGCTATTCCGGCACGATCCTGCCCGCGGTGATCCAGCGCAACATTCTCGAAAATCCCGCCTGGTACACCGCCTATACGCCCTATCAACCGGAGATCAGCCAGGGCCGGCTGGAAGCGCTGTTCAACTTCCAGACCATGATCTGCGATCTCACCGGGCTCGACGTCGCCAACGCCTCGCTGCTCGATGAAGCGACGGCGGCGGCGGAGGCGATGGCGCTCGCCGAACGCGCGGCGCCGGCGAAGTCGAAATCGTTCTTTGTCGATCGCGATGTGCACCCGCAGACGCTCGCGGTGCTGCGCACCCGCGCCGAGCCGCTGGGCTGGACCCTTGTCGTCGGCGATCCCTTGACCGACCTGGCCAGGGCGGACGTGTTCGGCGGTCTCCTGCAATATCCGGGATCGTCCGGCGCGGTGCGTGACCTCAGGCCCGCGATCGCGATCCTGCGCGAAAAAGGCGCGCTCGCGACCGTCGCGGCCGATTTGCTGGCGCTGACGCTGCTGGCATCGCCCGGAGAGCTCGGCGCCGACATCGCGATCGGATCGGCCCAGCGCTTTGGCGTGCCGATGGGATACGGCGGGCCGCATGCGGCCTATATGGCAGTGCGCGATGCGCTGAAGCGCTCCCTGCCCGGCCGCATCGTCGGCTTGTCGGTCGATGCGCGCGGAAACCCGGCCTATCGGCTGGCGCTGCAGACGCGCGAGCAGCACATCCGCCGCGAAAAGGCGACCTCCAACATCTGCACCGCTCAGGTGTTGCTCGCCGTGATCGCATCGATGTACGCCGTCTATCACGGTCCCGAAGGGCTGATGCAGATTGCGCGCAACGTGCATCGCCGCACGGCCGTGCTGGCGGCCGGGTTGCGCAAGCTCGGCTTCGCGCTGGCGAGCGAGGCGTTCTTTGACACCGTGACGGTCGAGCCGGGCACCAAGCGCGAGGAGATCGTTGGGCGCGCGCTCGGCGAAAGCATCAATCTCGGCAAGGGCGCCGGAAAGGGCGCCACGACGCTTCGCATCGCGCTCGACGAAACCACCACGCCGGCGGTGGTCGAGGCGGTGTGGCGCGCCTTTGGCGGCAAACTTTCCTATGCCGAGGTCGAAATGGACACGCGCGAAGCGCTGCCGGCCGACTTGAAGCGCGCCGGCCGTTTCCTCACCCATCCGGTGTTCCATGCGCACCGTTCCGAAACCGAGATGCTGCGCTATATGCGCAGGCTCAGTGACCGCGACCTCGCGCTCGACCGAGCCATGATCCCGCTCGGCTCCTGCACCATGAAGCTGAACGCCACATCAGAGATGATCCCGCTGACCTGGCCGGCCTTCGCGACGCTGCATCCGTTCGCGCCGCGCGAGCAGGCTCAAGGCTATCACGCGCTGTTTGCGCGGCTGGAAAAATGGCTGTGCGACATCACCGGCTACGACGCGATCTCGCTGCAGCCGAATTCCGGCGCGCAGGGCGAATATGCCGGCCTGCTCGCGATCCGCGCCTATCACGCCGCGGCCGGGCAATCGCATCGCAAGGTGTGCCTGATCCCGTCGTCCGCCCACGGCACCAATCCGGCATCGGCCGCGATGGCCGGCATGGATGTGGTGGTGGTCGCCTGCGATGCCGGCGGCAATGTCGATGTCGATGATCTGCGCGCCAAGGCGGAGAAGCATTCTGGCGATCTCGCCGCGATCATGATCACCTATCCCTCGACGCATGGCGTGTTCGAGGAGCATATCAGGGAGATCTGCGACATCGTTCACGCCCATGGCGGGCAGGTCTATCTCGACGGCGCCAATTTGAACGCGCAGGTCGCGCTCGCGCGGCCGGGCGATTATGGCGCCGATGTCAGCCATCTCAACTTGCACAAGACCTTCTGCATCCCTCATGGCGGCGGCGGACCGGGCATGGGCCCGATCGGCGTGAAGGCGCATCTCGCGCCGTTCCTGCCAAATCATCCCGAGAA
>JAFAUV010000269.1 GCA_019243075.1 Bradyrhizobium sp. | reverse complement strand
TCGAAAGCACCTCGATCTTCTTGTTGGCGGCGATCAGGCCGGCCTTGCTTTGCTGCAGTTGCGCGGTCTGGGCGCGCAGCGCCGCGTCGGTCTGCTGGGCGCGTTGCACGGTGCCGGAGCCCGACTTCATCAACTCGTCATAGCGGCTGCGCTCTTCCTGCGCGAATTTGAGGTTGGCTTCGGCGGCATCGACTTCCGCCGCCTGCTGCCGGATCAGCGGCTCCTGCAATTCGATCTGGGCATTGAGGTTGTGCACGGCGGCTTCGGCCGCGGCGACGTCGGCCTTGGCCTGGTTGAGCGCGGTCTTGAAGTCGCGGTCGTCGATGCGGGCCAGCAACTGGCCGGCCTTGACCGGCTCGTTGTCGGACACCAGTACCTCGGCGATATAGCCCGAAACCTTCGGCGCGATGATCGTGGAATCGGCCTTCACATAGGCGTCGTCGGTGCTTTCGAGGTAGCGGCCGGTGGTCAGGTAATAGTGGCCGAACTCTCCAGCCGCGGCGATGCCAAGAGCCAGTGCCAGGGCAAGCGCCGTGCGCTTGATCGCCTGCCGCGACGGCTTCAGGCCGACTTTCTTATCGGTTTCAGAGACATAAGCTGCGTTCGACATGGCATCCTCCGGAAGCTTCGGTCCTCGCCCAATCGGGGCGGCCTGACATGCCGCGACCATGCAATATCGGCCGGGCTGTGATAATCCGGGAAAAACTGGAAGCATTATCCAGCTCAGGCGGATAATGGGAGGCGCTGATGGACCGGCTGACCAGCCTGACCGCATTCGTTCGGGTCGTCGATGCCGGCGGCTTTTCCGCCGCCGGCCGCAAGCTCAACATGTCCACGACCATGGTCAGCAACCATGTGCAGGCGCTGGAGGAACGGCTCGGCGCGCGATTGCTCAACCGCACCACGCGCAAGGTGAGCCTGACCGAAGTCGGCAAGGCCTATTACGACCGCTGCATCCAGATCCTCGCCGACATCGAGCAGGCCGACGACATCGCCGGCGCACTGCAATCGACACCGCGCGGCACGCTGCGCATCTATACCAATACGCATCTGGTGCAGTTCCTGTCGCCGGTAGTGGCCGAATTCCTGGCCAGCTATCCCGAGGTGAAAGTCGATCTCGCCATCGGCGAACGCGATGTCGACCTGATCGACGAGAATTTCGACCTTGCGGTGCGCATGGTCCCTTCGCCCGATTCCAGTCTCATCGTGCGCAGCCTCGCCACTTGGCGGCATGTGCTGTGCTGCTCGCACGGCTACATCGAAAGGCACGGCAAGCCGGAGCAGTTGGCGCAGCTCGCGGAGCGCAATTGCCTCCGCCACGTCAATTATCCCTATGGCGAGGAATGGCGCTTCATCGACCGCAAAGGCGCGCCGGCGACGGTGCGGGTGTCGGGCAATCTCGTCTCCAACAGCGGCGAGACGCTGCGCCGGGCGACGCTTGCCGGCCTCGGTATCTGGCTTGCCGCTGGCTTTCTGGTACGAGCCGATCTGGATTCAGGCGAGCTCGTTCGGTTGCTGCCCGAGTACCGTCCGGTCGAATTTTCCATGAACGCGATCTATCCGCATCGCCATCATCTCTCGGCGAAGGTCAGGACCTTCATCGATCTGCTGGCGCGTCATTCCGCCGAGCAGCAGAAGCTGATCAATCCGTATGCGTGATTCGATCCTCATTGCGAGTTCGAACCGGCGTTAAGGCGCTATTTCGCGGCCGCTCCCTGGACTGCTTCGCTTCCGCCTTCGCGCTACGGCGGACCAGTCGCCATGACGACAATGTGGGAGCCGTCATCTGGATCGGCATAGGCCGATGCAATAAGGTTGCGGCGCAGATGACCCGTACCGCCGGTTTCCTGATCGCGCTATTTGCCTCGGCTCCGCTGGCGACATCGGCCTTGGCGCAGACGAGGCCGTTCGGCCCGCCGGGCGGCGCGAGAATCGCCGTCGGCAAGCTCGGCGCGATCGGCGATTTCGTCAATGGCGAGGTCGCGGCCGGCCGTATCCCGGGGGCGATCGTGCTGGTGCAGCAGCATGGCAGGCCGCTCTATCTGCGATGCTTCGGCACACGCGACCCCGACAGGGCCGCGCCCATGACGGAGGACGCGATCTTCCCGATCCACTCCGTCACCAAGACCATCACCAGCATCG
>JAFAUV010000300.1 GCA_019243075.1 Bradyrhizobium sp. | reverse complement strand
ATAGCCGACAAGGTTGCCGGACCTCAGCGCCGCCAGGGTCGGCGAGGGAATGATCTGGATCAGCTCGAACAGCTTCATCTGATCGATGGGATCCGGCAGCGTCTTCACGATCGACGGCACCCGCGCAAAAATATCCGCATGCGCATTCATCAAGCCGTCCCGCACGGCGGTCCAGTGGTTGAAGCGGCGATCCAGATTGCCGGCGCGCGCCTCTTCCTTGTCGTCGCGGGCGATCAGCGCGGGATCGAAAGCTGCTATCGTGCCCCTGATCGCAGCCCATTTCCGGCGGCCGTTCTCGTCTTCGGCGGTGCCGGTCTGGAAGCTGCCCTTGTATTTGTTGGAGCGCGCATTGCCGATGTTCTGCTTGCCGCTGGTTTCGGCGAAAAAAATGCCGAGGCTGATGCAGCCCGCGGCTTCCGCGCTCGCCGCGTCGAGGCCTTTGGCCCGCGCGATCGCCGTTCCGAGATCGACCGCATCCTTGAACGGCGTATCGGATTTCTGCGCGTTGGCAGGCGGCGCGTCCATGAGCTCGAAGAGCCTGTAATATTCGTCGAGCAGCGGCTCGGTGTCGGCGTCGAAATAGGCCGGCGGGATCTTGAACTTGTTGGGCCTTCCGATCCTGGAGGGAACCGCGTCGGTAAGGTCCTTGTAGGCGCTCATCATCCTGTTGCGCGCCAGATAGAGCGCCTGTCCCGGCAGCTCCGGCAGCGCTTGATGCGCATTGATTTCAGCACGGCGCTGCGCCAGGATCGATTTGAACTCGCCGACGGCCTGGTCGTACGTCGCCAGCGCATCGGCTTGAGCTGTCGCGGGCCTGCCGAGGCAGGCCAGCAACATCAGGCCGAGCACGAGCGCCGTGGCGGACGCGACGATGCGGCTTTTCATCCTCATGGGGACGTTCCAAACAGCGTGCTTGGCAGGCTCCGTGGGATGTGTGATTCTCGCTGCCCTCAGCTAAGACCGGCGAGAGGCACGAAGTCCAGTGAACACCGAGACAGTGACGCCAACAACCACCAGGGTGGCCTTCAAGGACCTGCCATCGACGCCGCGGATGCCGACCCTGTTCGTCGGTCACGGCAGCCCGCTGAACGCGATCACCGACAATGCCTATAGCCGTGAATGGCACAAGGTGGGAGCGTCCTTGCCGACGCCCTCGGCCATTCTCTGCGTCTCCGCGCATTGGATGACGCGCGGCACGACTTTGGTGCATATCGGCGCACGTCCGAAGACCATTCACGATTTTGGCGGATTTCCGCAGGAATTGTTCGCCCAGCACTACCCGCCGCCCGGCGCGCCCGCGGTCGCCCAGGCCGCCATCGAACTCGTCCGTTCGAGCCACCTCAAGGGCGACACGGAATGGGGACTCGATCATGGCGCCTGGTCGGTGCTGATCAAGATGTTTCCGAAGGCCGATATTCCGGTGTTCCAGCTCTCGCTCGACCTCGGCAAGCCGCCGTCCGATCATTACGCGCTGGCGCAGGAATTGAAGCCGTTACGGGAGAAGGGCGTGCTCATCGTCGGCAGCGGCAATCTCGTCCACAACCTGATGGCGCTGGTCCGCGGCACCGGCGCCGCCCATGACTGGGCCGAGGATTTTGACGGGCGCGCCGCGGATGCGATCAGCCGGCGCGATTTCGGCGCGCTCGCCAGGCCGCTTTCGCTTGCCCGCACGCTGCCGCTGGCCCATCCGACGCTGGAACATTATCTGCCCGTGCTGTTCCCGCTCGGCGTCGCCGACGACAGGGACGAGCTCAGCTTCTTCAACACCGGCATCGAGATGGGCTCGATCTCCATGCGCTCCTTTGTGCTGGGCGGGACGGCTTAAGCATGCTGACGCCAGCGCCGATCGCCACCGAGGCGTTCACCGATGCCGCGGCCGCGGTTGCCCGTCTGGAAGAGATCTACGAGCGCAACACCAGATTCCTGCGCGATCGTTTCGAGGCCCATGTCAACGGCGAGCCGCTGGCCGGGCGAGTGCGTGCCAACTACCCCTTCGTTCGCATGACGACGGCGACGCATGTGCGGCTTGATTCGCGTCTCGCTTACGGCTTTGTCGCGGGACCCGGCGTGTATGAGACCACGGTGACGCGACCCGATCTGTTCCGCGCCTATCTCGCCGATCAGATCAGACGGCTGATCGAGAACCACGGCGTACCGGTGGAAATCGGGCAGTCGAGAGAGGCGATCCCGATTCATTTCGCCTATCGCCGCGACATCAACATCGAGGCTACGCTCTCTCCCGGCGACAAGTCGAGTGTGGTGCGGTCGCTGCGCGATCATTTCGACGTGCCCGATCTTGCGACGATAGATGACGCGATCGCCAACGACACGCTGCAGCTTGTGCCCGGCGATCCCGAACCGCTGGCGCTGTTCAGCGCCGCGCGCGTCGATTATTCGCTACGGCGGCTCTATCACTATACCGGCACCGATCCGGAGCATTTCCAGAATTTCGTGATCTTCACCAACTACCAGTTCTATATCGATGCGTTCGCGGAGCTTGCGCGCAAACGGCTCGCCGCGGGCGAGATCGGGCCAGAAGCCTTTGTCGGCCCCGGCAACGTCGTCACGAAAAATGCACGGCTCGGCGGCGGCACGAGCGGGCTGGCTCCCGAACGCACGCCGCAGATGCCGGCCTTTCACCTGGTCGAGCCCGGCTACCGCGGCATCAGCCTGGTCAATGTCGGCGTCGGTCCGTCCAATGCGCGCAACATCACCGACCACATCGCGGTGTTGCGGCCGCACGCCTGGCTGATGCTCGGCCATTGCGCGGGCCTGCGCAACTCGCAGCGGCTCGGCGACTACGTCCTCGCCCACGCCTATGTGCGCGAGGATCATGTGCTTGACCAGGAACTGCCGCCCTGGGTGCCGATACCGGCGCTGGCCGAGGTGCAGGTCGCGCTCGAGGAGGCGGTGGGCGAAGTGACGGGGCTCGAGGGCTTCGAGCTGAAGCGGTTGATGCGCACGGGAACCGTCGCGAGCGTCGACAACCGCAACTGGGAAATCGGCGATCCCTCGGTGATCCGCCGCCTGTCGCAATCCCGCGCGATCGCGCTCGACATGGAGTCGGCTGCGATCGCCGCCAACGGTTTTCGTTTCCGGGTTCCCTATGGCACGCTGCTCTGCGTCTCGGACAAGCCGCTGCATGGCGAGATCAAGCTCGCCGGCATGGCGAGCGATTTCTATCGCCAGCGCGTCGGCCAGCATCTCGAGATCGGCCTGAAGGCGCTGGAGCGGCTGAAACAGCAGCAACTGGAACGGCTGCATTCACGCAAGCTCAGGAGCTTCGCGGAAGTCGCGTTTCAGTAATGCTGCCGCGCGGCAGAGCAGCCGGATACATGATTGGCCCGCGCCGGGCGCGTTCCGTAACGACGACGTGGCGCGAGCTCATGCCGCGCGCACGCTGCCCAGAAACGTATTGACTTCGCCGGCGAGCTGCTCGGCCTGCTGGGAGAGGTTGGCGGCGGCGGTCAGCACCTTGCCGGCCGCGTTGCCGGTCTCGTTGGCGGCCGTGCTGACGGCGCCGATATTTCTGGTGACTTCCCGCGTTGCTTCCGCCGTTTGGGTAACGTTGCGGGCGATCTCGGCGGTAGCCGAGCCTTGCTGCTCGATGGCCGCGCCGATCGCGGTGGCAATGGTGGAGACTTCCTCGATCGTGGCGGTGATACCCCGGATCGCCTCCACCGCCTCGCTGGTGGCGCCCTGGATCTGCGCAATGCGGTTGCCGATCTCCTTGGTGGCGTCCGCAGTCTGGCTGGCGAGGCTCTTGACCTCCGACGCCACGACGGCAAAGCCGCGGCCGGCATCGCCGGCGCGCGCGGCTTCGATGGTGGCATTGAGGGCGAGCAGATTGGTCTGGGCCGCGATGCTGGAAATCAGCTCGGCCACGCTCTCGATCTCCTTGGCTCCTTCCGACAGGGCGCGAACGATGGTGTCGGTGCGGTGCGCGCTCTCCACGGCGCGGCTGGTCACCGCGGCGGATTGCGCGACCTGGCGGCTGATCTCGGTGATCGACGACGACAATTCCTCCGCGGCGGCGGCGACCGTCTGCACCCGCCCGCTCGCATCGCTCGCCGCCGAGCTGACGATGCCGGCGCGCTGGTTGGTGTGCTCCGCCGTGCCGGTCATGGACTTGGCGGTGCCTTCCAGTTCGCCCGAGCCCGACGCCATCAGCCCGACCAGCTGGCCCACGGAGGCATCGAAGCGGTCGGCGAGTGCGATCAACGCCTCTCGTTTCTCCCGCTCGTTGCGCTGCTTGGAGGCGGCCTGCTCGGCTTCGAGCGAGCGCGCGGTCAGCGCGGTCTGTCGCAGCACTTCCAGCGTTTCCGCCATGCGCCCGATCTCGTCGCCGCGGCCGGTTTCCTCGACCGCCTGGTCCAGGGATCCCGAGGCAATCTGCTGCATCCGCGCCTTCAGCCGTTCCAGCGCCGCCAGCACGTCGCGGGCGATCAGCCACGACACCAGCGCCATCATCAGCATCAGGGCGAGGCCAATACCGCCCAGACGCCACCACAGCGCGTTTACATCATTGTCGATGTCGTCGACATAGAGCCCGTAGCTCATGGTGATGTCCCACGGGGCGAAGCGGCGGGCAAAGGCCATTTTTCGCACCGGCACGGTCTGGCCCGGGCGCGGGTAGAGATAGGCCACCATGCCGCCGGCGGCGCTTTGCCTGGCGGCGGCGAACAGCACGTCGGATATCAGGACGCCGTTGGCGTCCTTGGTGCCCGTGATCTTGCCCTCGAACTGCGGATTGGCGGCGTTGATGAGCAGCGACGTGTCCGGATGATAGACAACTGCATAGCCCTGGCCGCCATCGAACGTCATCTTCGTGCCGCGCCGGTGGAACTCGGCCAGCGCCTCGGCCTGCGTCATCTTGCCGATCGCTACGTCGTCCTGCAGCGATTGGGCGAGGCCATAGAGCATGTCGACCGCGGTGCGCATCTGCTCGACGCGGTCCGCCTGCATACGGCTTGCGGTGAGCGAAGCCGCCACCGCGATGATAGCAAAAACGGTGAGCGCGGCGAATACCACCATGCTCGCCAGTTTGGTGCGGATTCTGAAGTGACTCAGCAGTCCCATTTCGGCCCCCGATAGGAAGGTTTGTTAACCGAAAGGGCTAGCACCAACGTGCTTACCAATGGTGAATGAAGGCGCACCGCGGCGCATTGCCGCTGGGCGTCGCGGGCAGCCGCCAGACAATGCAACTTTCAGTCTGCAAGCGGTTTCAGGATCTTCACCAGCTCGCCGTGCACGAACTCGTTGCCGCAGACGACGTTCTTCGTCGTCAGCGCATTGTCATGCCCTTCGATGCCGCTCACGATGCCGCCGGCCTCGCGCACCAGGATCTGGCCGGCTGCGATGTCCCAAGGCTGCAGGTTGCGTTCCCAATAGCCGTCGAGCCTTCCCGCCGCAACAAAGGCGAAGTCGAGGGCGGCGGCGCCGAAGCGGCGGAAGCCTGCGATCTTGTCCTGCAGCGCCGCCATCTCCTGCAGCGCGAGCTGATGATCGCCGCGGCCGATATGCGGCAGCCCGCAGGCGATCACGCATTCGTTCAGCTTGCGGCGGCCGGCGACGCGCAGCCGCTGGTCGTTGAGGAACGCGCCCTTGCCGCGCTCGGCGATATAGAGCTCGTCATTGGCGGGATTGTAGATCACGCCGGCGATCACGGTGTCCTCGCGCTTCAGGCCGATCGAGATGGCAAATTGCGGGATGCCGTGCAGGAAATTGGTGGTACCGTCGAGCGGATCGACGATCCAGGTGTGGCTCTTGTCGCTTCCTTCGCGATTGCCCCCTTCCTCGCCAAGGAAGCCGTAGCCGGGACGCGCCTTGGCCAGATCGGTATAGATCATCTCCTCGGCGCGCTTGTCGGCGAGCGAGACAAAATTGGCCGGTCCCTTCAGCGAGACCTGCAGATGCTCGATCTCGCCAAGATCGCGCTTGAGGCTGCGGCCGGCGCGGCGCGCGGCCTTGACCATGACGTTGATGAGGGCGGAATGCAGCATGCGTGAATTTTCGTCTCAGCGATTAGGTGCGGCGGGCGGGGGCGCGGGCATGCCCGGGACTCCGCCCTGGGGCATCAGGAAGGGGGGCGCAGCCTGGGCTTGCGACGTTGGTTGCCCTGCGGGCGCAGGCGAGTCAACCTTGTCGCCGAGCCAGCGATGCGCCAGCGCCTCGGCCTTGGCGCGGTCCTCCGGCGAGAGTTTGGCCAGCTCCTCGTCCAGCGCGGGGTCGCCCTTGCCGGCGGTCTTGGCGACCAGATGCCATTTCAGCCCCTCGACCTTGTCCATCGGCGCGCCCACGCCGTTCACCAGCACGAAGGCGAGGCGATTCTGGGCGATCGCGCTGCCCTGTTTGGCGGCCTTGCGCAGCAGCGCCACCGCCGCCGGCTGATTTCGCGGCGTGCCGACTCCGTTGAAGAGTGCGATCGCGTATTCGACCTCGGCGTCGACATTGTCGGCAAGCGCTGCGGCCTGCAGCAGCCGCACCGCCGTCTCCACGTTCTTCTCGACGCCGGTGCCCTCCTTGTAGAAGGTCGCCAGCGCGTACTGCGCTTCGGCGTTGCCGGCATCGGCGGCCTGGCGCATCAGTTCGGCACAGCGTTTGACGTCCTGCGGCAGGGTCTGGCCGTCGAGATAGAGCAGCGCCAGGTTATAGGACGCCTTCGGCTCGCCGAGCTTCGCCGACGATGCGAGGAGTTTCACCGCTTCCTGCTTGTCGGTCGTGCCGCCAAAGCCGCCGAGCCGCATCATGGCGAGCGCCAGCATCGCCTCGCGATCGCCACCGTCGGAAGCGCGCTTGTACCAGTCGGCGGCCCTGGCGTAATCGCGCTTGACGCCGAGCCCGTTGGCATAGAGCTCGCCAAGCATGGTCATCGCATGGACATCGCCTGCCTGCGCGCGCGGCTGCGCCAGGTTGAACGCGGTCTTGTATTCGCCACGCTGATAGGCGCCATAGACCATGTCGGCATTCGGATTATCGGGAACAGGCGCGGGCGCGGCGGAAGCAGCCGGCGCGGGCGGCTTCGGCTCCGGCTTCTTGGCGGCGGCCGCAGGCAGCTTGCGCTTTGCCTTCTCCGCGGGCTTCCTCGCCGGCTCATCCTTTGCCGCGGGCGGCGTGATCGAGAGCTGCGCGGCTGCACCGGTGGTGAGCAGGAGCGTGACGGCAAGGATCGATACCAGGATCGATAGCGGGCGCCTGATCATCATCGCCGATTATAGTCCCTGCTCGGCCTTGAGGGCGCTGCGCGCGGCCACGTGCGCCTGCCGGATCGCCTGGCCGACCGCCTCCAGCGCAGCCGAAGCACCGCGCTCGTCCGCCCACACGGCGTCATCGACCAGGATAAAATCCGCGCCCGCGCGCGCGAATGCGTAGGCCTCCTCTCGCGAGGCCGCATATCCGACGCAGGGCGGCTCGAACAATTCGGCCCACCAGTCGAGCCGCTCGGCGATGGCTTCGAGCGAAGGCCTCTTGCCCTGCGGGTCGGGCTCGCCGAACAGCACATAGTCGGCGCCGAGCTCGCCCGCAAGCATGGAATCGTGGCGCGTCGCGAGCCCGCCAAGACCCGCGATGCGATCCGGCTTCAGCGTCGGCAACGCGTCTTCGAGTGCGGCAATGCCGGCGAGATGCGCGCCATCCGCGCCCGCGCGCGCGACCAGCTCGGCATGACCGTCGAGCAGCAGCGCCGCACCGGCGTTCTGGATCGCAGGCGCCAGCGCCTTCACCTTCGAGATCATGCTGCGCTGGTCGGTGATCTGCAGCCGTAGCAGCACGGCCGCGATGTCGGCGCCCGCCAAGAGGCCGGGCAGGTGCGAGACAAGCGCGGAGGGGTCATCGACGGCCGGTGTCGCAAGGTAGAGACGAGGCGCCGGCCGCGCTGGAGCGGGCTTGGAGGCCAATCTATGCCGCCTTCTTTTCCATGTCGGTCGCCCATTCGCCCTTGCTTGCGAGCGCATTCATGCGCGCGCGGTGGGTGAAGGCACGCTGGCCGGCCGCGACGTTCTCCGGCCTGCCCGACCAGGCCTTTTGCGGCGCCGCCTGCAATGCGCGGCCAAAGGAGAAGGTGAGCTTCCAGGGCAGGTTGCCGATCCGGTTCATCGCATTGAGATGCGCGGTCGCCTCTTCGTCCGACTGGCCGCCGGAGAGAAAGGCGATGCCAGGCACCGCCGCCGGCACGCAGGCCTTCAGCATGCGGATGGTCTTTTCCGCGACCTCCTCGACGGAAGCCTGTTTCGCGCTCTTCTTGCCCGCGATCGCCATATTCGGTTTCAGGACCATCCCTTCCAGCTCGACGCGCTGCACCCGCAATTCCCGGAAGGTCTGGTTGAGCACGCGGCTCGTCACGTCATAGCAGCGCTCGATGTCATGATCGCCGTCCATCAGCACTTCGGGCTCGACGATCGGCACGATCTGCGCCGCCTGGCACAGCGCCGCATAGCGCGCCAGCGCATGCGCATTGACCCGGATCGCCGTCATGGAGGGAATGCCGCCGGTTCCGATATCGATCACCGCGCGCCATTTCGCAAAGCGCGCGCCACGCTCGTAATATTTCTTCAGGCGCTCGGCGAGCTTGTCGAGGCCGACGGTGACGAGCTCGCCCGGGCAGTTCGGCAAGGCCTGCGTGCCTTCATCGACCTTGATGCCGGGAATCGAGCCGGCCTGCTCGATCAGCTTGATCAGCGGCGTGCCGTCTTTTGCATTTTGCCAGATGGTCTCGTCATAAAGAATGACGCCGGAGATATATTTGCTCATCGCCTCCTGCGAGCGGAACAGCATTTCGCGATAGTCCCGGCGGTTCTCCTCGGTCGATTCCACCTTGATGGCATCAAACCGCTTCTTGATGGTACCTGAGGATTCGTCGGCGGCAAGGATGCCCTTGCCCGGTGTGACCATGGCAAGCGCTACTTTATTGAGGTCGGCGAGTTTCATGGGGACTTCCTCCGGCGGGGCTTCTTGGCTGTCAAAATAGACCGTTCTCGGGCAAATGCCGAGTTCAACATTGGCCGAAAGGAGGGGTAACCCGACGATATCGCTGTCATTCCGCGGCGCGTTTCGCCTCGCCCCGCCGGCCGGATCGCATCGCAGGACGCGATCCGGGTGAGGGGGCCCTCCGCGAGTCCGGCTGCTACCGCACCCGCACCGACCCCTCATCCGCACCCTCTGCCCGAAGAACAGCGGAGAGAGGAAGAGGATCGGGCAGTGCGAAAGAAGGTTGGAGCGCGCGACTGCTTAACTTGTGATCGCTTACGCGACCCGGGGATCGAGCTCGCCCTTGCTGTAGCGCTTGGCCATATCGGCCGTGGTCAGCACCTTCTTGATCTTGCTGGCTTGGCCCGAGGTATTGAACTCCTGCAGGCGCTGCTTGCAGAGCTTGGTCATGGCTTCCATGGCGGGCTTCAGATATTTGCGCGGGTCGAACTCTTC
>JAFAUV010000156.1 GCA_019243075.1 Bradyrhizobium sp. | reverse complement strand
TCTCCCGGTTGTTGCGGCTGCCGTCCTTGTCGATCCAGGCCCCGACCGTGACCTTCATGCCGAACTCCGCGGCGACCGGCGGCACCAGTTCGCCGCCTTCGGTCGAGGAGTACAAGCGCACCGCCCGCGCCAGGGTGGAGAGCTTCTTCAGATCGGCGCGAATCTTCTCGGAGTCGGCCGCGGCATCGGCGACGGCGTGACCGCGTTCAAACGGTGCATAGGAGACGCTCGGCAAAATGCCGCGGAAATCGGGCGCCTGCTGCTTCTCCTGAAGGATGCCCCACAGCGCGGCGTGGGTGGCGGTGACGAACAGCAGAACGGCTACGACGGCTCGCATCGCGAAGACCTGGCGGGGCGTGATTGGCGAAAGCGAACCTGTCCCCTAGGTTCGACCGACACGGCGGCAGCTACGAGGATATTCCTGCCGCGCCATTTAACAACTGGTATGACGCCATGGCCTTTTAAGGGCGCCTAGCTTGCTGGCTGCTGAACAGCAGCGGCGGCTCGCCTATTTTGCCGCAGGTGACGGCGAGGCCGTCGGCGCCGGGGAAGCAGCCGGCGCCGGTGAAGGCGCGGCACTCGGCGCTGCCGATCCGGAGGTGGTGGCGGCCGCAGCGGCCGCCGTCTGCGGCTGCGCCTGCGGGTTGATCCAGCAGGCATGGACGCGCAGATCGAGGCTCCGCGGCACTTTGTCGTCGATGGTCCCGCCAAAGCGGGTCAGGCAGCGGAACGCCGCCTGGATATGGCCGCCGGGGCAGCCGAAGCGGTCATAAAGATCGAGGTGGCGGAAGGCGGTGTCGAGGTCGTCCACCCACATCAGGCGGACGACGCGGCGGCCGAGCCAGACGCATTCCGGGTTGCCGGCCGGACCGTTGATGGCCTGGGCCGCCTCGGCGAATTCGTCGGTCTTGCGCTGGTTTTCCCTGGCCGCCTCGGCATTGGCGGCGGCGGCCTTGCCCTGATCCTGGGCGTGCGCATCGCCGCTCTGGGCCATGGCGTTGGCGGTGGCGAACAGGAGAAGCAGGCCGGGGACGGCGAAATGGCGCAGGATCGTATTCTTAAATGAAAGCACCCGTCGACGCATAAAGTCCCCGATTGTTACCTAAAATCCGCCGCGGCGACTTGCCGATGCATTGGTGATGCCGAGCAAATGGGTCCCCAATGCGGCGAACAGCTCCTGCCGAATCCCATGACCGGAATTTGGGATTTTGTCCAGCAAAGTCACAACTTTATCGCCCTGGGATAACGCCGCGCACGGCACGCATGGACGCGAGCCGCTTTCGACGATCGGCTGACCTCTTGGCAGAGCGCGGGCGAGAGGTTAATCGACACCTCCCGCGTTGAAGGATGGAACCGATTTCTTTTCGCACGCCGCTGGCGCTTCTTCCCATTTCGCTGATGGCCATTGCTGGCGTGTGGTGGTGGCTGGCCACGCCGATCACGCTCGCGCGCGCCCCGATCGATCCGCAGGCCAAGCTGCTCTGCGTATCCTATGCGCCGTTCCGTGGCGCGCAGACGCCGCTTGATCCCTCCACCTATGTCCCGGCGGCGCAGATCGAGCAGGATCTGGCCCAGCTGGCGAAAATTTCCGAATGCGTGCGCACCTATTCGATCGAGAACGGCCTCGACCAGGTCCCGGCGATCGCGGGCAAGGCCGGGTTGAAGGTGATGCAGGGCATCTGGCTCGGCTCCGACCACGCCAGGAACTTTGCGCAGATTTCGACGGCAATCCGGCTCACCAAGGAAAACCCCGGCGTCATTACCTCGCTCGTGGTCGGCAACGAGGTGCTGCTGCGCGGAGAAATGACGACCACCGATCTCGTCGCCATCATCCGCGCGGTGAAGGCGCAGGTCTCCGTTCCCGTCACCTATGCCGATGTCTGGGAATACTGGCTGCGCTATCGCGAAATCTACGAAGTGGTCGATTTCATCACGATCCACATCCTGCCTTATTGGGAAGACGTTCCGATTCGCGCGAAATACGCCGCCGCCCATGTCGACGCCATCCGGCAACGCATGGCGGTCACGTTCCCGGGCAAGGAAATCCTGATCGGCGAGACCGGCTGGCCGAGCGAGGGGCGCATGCGCGAGGGCGCGCTGCCGTCGCGGACCAACCAGGCCCGCGTGGTTTCCGAAATCCTCGCGCTGGCCAAGCAGGAGGATTTCCGCGTCAACTTGATCGAGGCCTATGACCAGCCGTGGAAGCGCCGGCTCGAGGGCACGGTCGGCGGCTATTGGGGGCTCTACGATTCGGTTCATCGCGCGCTGAAATATCCGCCCGGCGAGCACGTCAGCAACTTCCCGCTGTGGAAATGGCAGATCGGCGCCGGCATTGCGCTTTCCGTCGTCGTATTCGTCTCGGCCTGGCTGACGACCCGGCGCAGGCCCTGGACGCCGCGCCTGTCGTCGTGGATCGCGGTTGGCTTGATCGCGACCTCATCGGGCATCCTGCTCGGGATTGCCGCCGACAAGATCTACTACGAGAGCTACGGCATCGGTGGCTGGGTGCAATGGGGCGCGCTGCTCGCAGCCGCCCTTGTCGCCTCGGTGCTCGGCGCCAACGCCGTCGTCTCCGGCCGCTCGCTGCCGACCTTTCTCGACCTGTTCGCGCCGCGCGGCGAGGGGGCGCGTCTTGCGCCCTCGATGTACTGCCTCGGGGCCGCGCTGGTGACGACGGTTTTGATCGGCAGCGAGACCGCGCTCGGCTTCGTGTTCGATCCGCGTTACCGGGATTTTCCGTTCGCGAGCCTCACCATGGCCGTAGTGCCGTTCGCATGCCTGTTGTTGAACCGGCCGCAAAACGGCCCGCGGCCGATCGCGGAAGCCGCCTTCGCCGGATTGCTGGCGATTTCCGCCGTCTATGTCGGTTGCAACGAGGGCCGCGACAATTGGCAGTCGCTCTGGAGCTGCGCGGTCTATCTTCTGCTGGCGTTCACGCTGTGGCGGGCGCGGGGCGTGCAAAGCCCAAAATAAACAGCCCGATTGCGAGCCCCGACAGCGCGATATTGTACAGCACAATCCCAAGGCACGCGGCGATCAGCCCGCCGGTCAACAGTACGATCGACGGGCGGATGAAGTTCAGGCCCGCGATGACGAGCGCGACAATGCCGAACACCGAGTTCTTGAACAGCACGGTCGCCAATGCGCGGGCCTTGCACGGCAGGGTCTGCAACCCGGCGTCGCAGGCGAGCGCGACGGTCGAGAACTCGATCACGAAGTAACGGACGTAGAGGGCGTAGCCGATGGTGACGAAGCCCACCACCATCAGCCACTGCACCTGATAGGGGCTCAGGCGGAACGGTTTCTTGGTCATGGGGACGACTATGCTTGCGAATGCAGGCGCGGACAACCCATCGGCGCGGTCGCCAGCGGATCCGAAGGGTTGGTCGCAAGATGTTGTTTTAGCTGGATGATCAATGCTTTGCCATGCCGAACAGGGAGGAGAAGGTCGAGCTCTCCTTGGGCGGCGCCGGCGGCGGATCGTCTTTCTTGGCGTGCTTGGGCGTGTAATGCTTGTAGCTGGTCGACCTGCCGCCCGCGGCTGCCGGCGGCTTGCCATCCGGTGCCGGCGGCGCTTCATCGACGCCCAGGGCCAGACGCTGGCCGTCGAATACCGTGGTTTCGCAAGCCCGCTTGCTCTCGGCCAGCGCCGCGCAGATTTTGGCGGCTTCGGCTGCGTCGTGCAGCGGCCCGGCGGCGAGGCGCAGCTGCATGCCGAGACCGGTATTGCCCTCGCGCAGCACGATGATCGGCCTGAGCTCGGCGAGCTCCGCATTGTTGGATTTGAGCAGCCCGCGCCACAGCGCCCGCAAGCCGCCGATCGAATTGGCGCCGCCGAGCTCGACGGCGAATTCGGTTCGCTGGATCGGTGACTTGTCTGCTTCCTTGGTCGCCTCGGCATCGAGCTCCGGTTTTTCCTGATCCTTCGGCGGCGAAGCGGCGGCGCCGGTCTCGGGCGCAGGCGACGGAGCGGCAGCTGCGGTCCTGGTGGTCTCCATCAATCTCGGCGCGCCCGGATCGGGCGGCCCCATCATGGATTTTGTCGCGCCGATGGCCGGAGCCGATGTCTGAGCGGCGGCCGGGGCGGGCGGGGCAGCGGATTTGTTGGCGGCGATCTGCGGCAGCGCGGCGGACTCGGCCGTTGGATCGGCCTTGGCCGGCTCGATCTTGACCCCCTCCGCCTTAACCGGCTCGATCTTGGCCTCGATCTTGGCCTGCTCGGTCGTCCTGGCTTTGTCCGGCGCGGGCGCCGCTGTGGTTGTCGCCGGCGTCACGGAGGGCGGCATGCCCTGGGGCGGGGCCGCAATCGCAGCCGTATTGTCGGCCGCCATCACCGGAGGGGCCGTGATCATCGCGGGCATCGCGGAAACCGGCGGCGTCGGCTTGGGCGGCGCCGACGCGGCCGAGGCGGAGGCGGCCGTCGCGCTTTGCTTGGCGATCGTGCCCGTCACCGAATCCAGGCCCTGTTCGATGACGGTGAGGCGGGAAAACAGCCGGTCCCGGTCGCTGTTCAGCGTATCAATCGCAGCGGCGAGCCGCCTGGTCTCGTTCTGGCTCTCCTTGGTGAGTGTCTGGATCTGCTGGGCCTGGCGCGCGATATCGGCCGCCGCCCCCTGATCCCGACGCCAGCCGAGCGAGGATTGATTGGCGGCGACCGCCAACACCACGGCGCCCACGGCCGCCACGCCCCAGGAGCCGATCCGCCACAGCGAACGGCGGTCAAACTCGTTCTCTTCGGCCAAAAGTCCGGACAACAAGCCGGCTTTGTCGGC
>JAFAUV010000412.1 GCA_019243075.1 Bradyrhizobium sp. | reverse complement strand
AACGGTCGGGCCAATTGCGAGTTTTTCCGCGATCTTGAGCGTTTCAGGAAGCAGCGACGCTTCGTCGTACACCCGATTGATCAGGCCCCATTCCAGCGCCTTCTCGGCCGGCAGCCGCTCGCCCATCAGCGACAGCTCGATCGAGCGCGCTCTCCCGACCAGGCGCGGCAACAACCAGGTCGAGCCGCAATCCGGCACCAGGCCGATGCGGCGGAAGGCTTGCAGGAAATAGGCCGAGCGAGCGGCGAGGATCATGTCGCCGAGCAGCGCAAAGCTCATGCCGGCGCCCGCCGCCGGGCCGTTGACCGCCGTCACCAGCGGACAATGCAGGTGACGGACGCGGCGCAGGAAGGGATGAAAGCCGGTCTCCAGCGTCTGGCCGGCGTTGCTGCGGCCCGCCCTTTGCGGCTGGTTGCGACCCTGCAAATTCGCGCCGGTGCAGAAAGCGCGGCCCGCGCCGGTGAGCACCATGCAGCGCACTTCCTCCTTGCGGTCCTCGACGGCATCGAGTGCTTCGCCAAGGCCGCCCAGCATGTCCATCGAGACCGCGTTCATGACCTCCTGGTGATCCAGCCGGAGCACCGCGACAGGGCCGTCGATCGCCAGCGTGCAGTATTGGAATTGCATCGTTTCCTCTTTCCTGGTGTGTCCCGAGCTGTCCGCGTCGTGGGTAAAGATCAAATCGGACTTGACGGCATATTTGATTTTTGCCGCTGGGTTGTCCATGCTCGGAACAAGCGTCTGACGCGCATCAATAAAACATGGAAGCGCCTCATGAGCATCTTCGACCTTTCCGGCCGCGTTGCCGTCATCACCGGCGGTAACGGCGGTATTGGCCTTGGAATTGCGCAGGCACTTGCGTTGAGTGGCTGCGGCGTCTCGATCTGGGGCCGCAACGAAGCCAAGAACAAGGCCGCCGCCGCGACCATGGCCAGGGGCCCCGGCGAGGTCGATACCCGCATTTGCGACGTCAGCGATCCCGCTTCCGTGCGCGAGGCGATGCAGGCAACCCTCGACACGTTCGGCCGGGTCGACGGCTGCTTTGCCAATGCCGGTATCGGCAGCGGCGGACGAAAGCCCTTCATCGAGCGCAGCGAGGAGGAATGGCGAAGGATGTTCGCGACCAATCTCGACGGCGTCTTCCACGTGTTCCAGGCTGCCGCGCGCCACATGACCGAACGGGCGGAAAGCGGCGACGCCTTCGGCCGCCTGGTCGCGACCTCGAGCCTCGCCTCGCTGTTCGGCACTGCGCGCAACGAGCATTATGCCGGCTCCAAGGCCGCCATCAACGCGCTGTGCCGCGCGCTGGCGGTGGAGCTTGCACGCTACGGCATCACTGCGAATGCGATCCTGCCCGGCTGGATCAAGAGCGACATGACGGCCGCTGCCATGGCCAACGACAAATTCCTCGCCAACGTGATGCCGCGCATCCCCCTGCGCCGGTTTGGCGAGCCGTCCGATTTCGGCGGCATCGCGGTGTATCTGATGAGTAAGGCGTCCTCGTATCATACGGCCGATTGCTTCGTGATCGACGGCGGCTATGCGGCGTTTTGATCGGCGCCGCGGCACGGGCCGCGTTCCCTGTCTGCACAGGGGTTAGGCGGCGTTGCCGAGGACAGGGACCGCTAAAATCTGCGGATGTTCGCCGTCGATCGCCTCAAGAGGCCTAGAAATCGAGCGCAATCCCTTTAATATCACTGGCGATTCCATTCAAAAGGCGGTGTTCGACAGGAATGGCGAAGTCATCCAAGCTCGTGGCGGCAAAGCGCGGCAGGGTCCTGCTGGTCAGGCGTCGGCGCGACCGCAGGTGGATGTTCCCCGGCGGCCGCAAGCGTCAGAACGAGAACGCCAAGGACTGCCTCAAGCGCGAGATCCGCGAGGAGCTGCCGAAGCTGAAGGTGGGACGGCTGCGCCTCTGGAAAGAGGTCAAATCCAAGAACCGCCATTCCGGACGCAAGATGAGCGACGCCATCTTCATCGCCAAGAAAGCCTCCGGCCATCTTGCGATCGGCGACAAGAAGGAAATCGATCGCGCCACCTGGCGCAAGCCGCGCGGCATCCGCCTGACCGCGACCTCGCGTTATATCCGGGACAAGCTGTTTCCCAAGCAGTGATCTCAGGGGCATCGCATGGCAATCCGGGCGACGGCCGGGCCCCTTCAGCGCCTTCGGGCTAGCGCACCACGGGCGGTGCGACCGCGGCGGGCTCGTGGCGGGCGCTGCGGTGGGCCTCGAGTTCGCCGGCCGCGTCCAGCACGGGGTAGGCGACCGAGCAGATATGGGAATGGATCCGCTTGAGGTCGCGCAGCACGTCCAGATGCAGTGAGGTGGTCTCGATGCTCTCCGGCCGGCCCTCGCGCAGCCGGTCGAGATGCCGCTCGGTTGCCGCCAGCTCGGCGTTGCGGAGTACGGCTTTTTCGGCGAGCAGCTTATGCGCCTCGCCGACGTCGCACGACATGAACACTCCGAAGGCGATCCGGAGCGAGTCCATGATGCGGCGATGGAAGGCCAGCAGCTCCTCGGCGCCCTCGGCGGAAAACTGGAAGCGCCGCTTGATCTTCTTGGTCGCGAGCTCGTTCAGATTCTTGTCGACGATATCGCCGACATGCTCGAGATTGATGGCGAAGGAGATGATCTCCATCGCGCGCCGGCCCTCGCGCTCGTCGAGGCTGTCGCGCGTCAGCTTGGTCAGATAGAGCTTGGTCGCCTCGACGATGCCGTCGACCGCATTGTCCATCCGCGACACCTGGCTGACCAGCGCGCGGTCGTTGTTCATGATCGCGGTCATCACCTGGCGCAGCATGGTTTCGACCAAATCGCCGACCCGCAGCGTTTCGCGGGCTGCGTCGGCGAGCGCCAGCGAGGGCGTCTCCAGCGCGGTCTCGTCAAGATAGCGCGGCCGCCCGGCGTCCTCCGCCCGCACCCGGTCCGGCAGCAGCCGGGTCAGTAGCTGCGACAGCGGGTCCAGCACGCCGATGAAGAGCACGGCGGTCACGAGATTAAACGCGACGTGGAACTCGGCGGTCAGCTTGGCGAGATCGGGCTGCCAAGGCTGCAGATGCTGCGCGAGCGGGCGCAGGAACGGCAACACCAGCACGATGCCCACGGCACGGTTCAGGAGATTACCGACCGGCAGCCGGTAGCTGGCCGGATTGTCGCGCTTCGCCCCCTCGACCAGGGGATTGATGGCGCTGCCGAGATTGGCGCCGAGCACCAATGCCAAGGCAGCCACCGGCGAGACGAAATGCGCATAGGCCAGCGACATGATCAGCAGCACGGTCGCGACGCTGGAATGCGCGGCCCAGGTGATGACCGCGCCGATCAGGATGCACAGCACGGGATCGCCCGTGACCGCATCGAGCAGCACGCGGACCGTCGGCGCGTTCTCCGCCGGCGCCAGCGTGTCGAGCAGGATGTGCAGCGACAACAGCATCAGCCCGAGGCCGATGACGACCCGGCCGATATTCTTGATCCGCGAGCGCGGCCCGTTGCGGAAGGCGAGCAGGCCGATGATGAACAGCACCGGCGCGACGGCGGTGATGTTGAAGGACAGCAGCTGCACGATCAGGGTGGTGCCGACATTGGCGCCCAGCATGATGGCAAGCGCCGGCACCAGCGCGACCAGGCCCTCGGCGGCAAAGGAGCTCGTGATCAGCGCCGTCGCCGTGCTGCTCTGCAGGACCGCGGTGAGCCCAAGACCAGCCGCGAACGCCGTGAAACGGTCGTTCAGCGCCTTTGACAGCAGCCGGCGGAGGTCCGGGCCGAACGCGCGCAAAATGCCGCTATGGACCATGTGCAGGCCCCACAGCAGCAGCGCCACGCCGCCCATCAGGTCGAGCAGAACCACGCTTCCCATGTCTCCCCACTCCCGCTCAAAGGGTTAAAGCTAGTAGCGCGCGGCGGCGGATCAACCCTTTTGCGGGGCCGGCAGCCGAGCGTCGACGCGCTCGAAGGCCCAGGAGCTTCGCAGCCGCGGTCCGCATGTCTCACCGCCTTGGCGCGGCCCTCCGCTCGATCGTCCTTATCGCAGGCGGGCACCATTCCAGTGCCGCCGATTTGAAGTCCTGCACTGTAAGCGGAGAAATGGACCCACGGACGTCAAATCGCTAGTCTACGAACTTGGAAAGTGCGCCCTAGGCTTGCCGCCACCTGCCGCCTGGAAGAGGAAATAAAGATGGAATATGCGCCCGATCAACTGGCCCCGCGCGAACGCTACAAGGTGCTGACCTCCTTCGTGCTGCCGCGGCCGATCGCCTGGGTCACCTCGATCAGCCAAAGCGGGTTGGTCAATGCGGCGCCGTTCTCTTTCTTCAACGTGTTCTGCGAGGACCCGCCGCTCTGCATGTTCGCGGTCAGCCGGCGGCCGGACGGCAGGACCAAGGACACGCTGGTCAACATCCAGCGCACCGGCGAGTTCGTGGTCAACATCGCCGACGAGCCGCTCGCGCGGGCGATGCACGAGAGCAGCGGCGACTTCCCGCCCGATATCGGCGAGCCGCATCATCTCGGGCTCAACCTTGCCGCCTCCTCCAAGGTCGCCGTGCCACGGCTCGCCGACACGCCCTGGGCGATGGAGTGCAAGACGTGGAAAGAAATCGTGGTCAATGGCGACCGCGTCCTGATCATGGGCGAGGGCATCAATTTCTACATCCGCGACGAGCTGTGGGACCGCGAGGCCATGCGCGTGCATATGGACCGCTACCACCCGATGGGACGCATGTTCGCGGACCGCTACTGCCGGACCGACGACCGGGTCGTCTTCCCGGCGGCGTTGGGAGCGCGCTAAGTTGTCTGGCGTTCTTACCGCCTGATCTCGCCCGAGACGCGCCTCGCCCAGGCCGCCGGCCGAAACGATCATCGCGCGTCTTACGTTTCGGCGGGCGCGCCGAGCTTGTCCTGGGTCCTGGTGTCGAAATCGCTGGCGTCGTGTCGCTCGTGCAATTGGCTCGCGGGATCTCCGAAGATGCGGTTGACCATGCGGCCGCGCCGCACCGCCGGGCGCTTGGCGATCTGGTCGGTCCAGCGCTGCACGTTCTTGTAGTCCTGCACCGCCAGGAATTCGCCGGCGCCATAGAGCAGCCCTTTTGCGAGCGCGCCATACCACGGCCACACCGCAATGTCGGCGATCGAATACTCGTTGCCGCCGAGATATTCGTTGTCGGCAAGCCTGCGGTCGAGCACGTCGAGCTGTCGCTTCACCTCCATGGCAAAACGGTCGATCGCATATTCGATCTTGGTCGGTGCATAGGCATAGAAATGGCCGAAACCGCCGCCGAGATAGGGTGCAGACCCCATCTGCCAGAACAACCAGGACAGGCACTCGGTGCGGGCCTTGATGTCCTTCGGCAGGAAGGCATCGAATTTTTCGGCGAGATAGAGCAGGATCGAGCCGGACTCGAAGATCCGGATCGGCGCGGGGCCGCTGCGGTCCATCATCGCCGGGATTTTCGAGTTGGGGTTGACCGCGACAAAGCCGCTGCCGAACTGGTTGCCGTCGATGCGGATCAGCCAGGCGTCATACTCCGCACCCTGGTGGCCCGCCGCCAGCAGCTCCTCCAGCATGACCGTAACCTTCTGCCCGTTCGGCGTCGCCAGGGAATAAAGCTGCAGCGGGTGCTTGCCGACGGGAAGTTCTTTGTCGTGGGTGGCGCCGGCAATGGGACGGTTGATGCTGGCAAAGCGCCCCCCGCTCTCCATGTTCCAGGTCCAGACTTTCGGGGGTTCATAGGCGGGCGCGTCGGTCATGGGCTCTCCAGCGGACGTTCTTGTTTAGCCTATGGAAGCAAGACGGCGCGGTCCGGGTCAAGTACCTGCTCGGTCATTCCGGGGCGTGACGAAGTCACGAACCCGGAATCTCGAGATTCCGGGTTCGATGCTTCGCATCGCCCCGGAATGACGGAGTAGCCCTGGACTTCCTTCCGCTTAGCATCTCGATGAGCTAGCGTTATCTGAACAACAGAAGAAAATTTCGTACGGAGCACCGCCGATGAAATCACCGATCTGCGACATGCTGGGCATCGAGTTTCCCCTGCTCGCCTTCAGCCATTGCCGCGACGTGGTAGCGGCCGTCAGCCGGGCCGGCGGCTTTGGCGTGCTCGGCGCGACGGCGCATTCGCCGGAGACGCTGGAGCAGGAGCTGAAATGGATCGACGCCCATATCGACGGCAAGCCCTACGGTGTCGACGTCCTGATTCCGGAAAACATCTCGACCGCGGGCGAGAAGAACGTCACCTGGAAGAGCCTGGAAGCGCGCATCTCGCCGGCGCATCGCGACTTCACCCGCAATCTGCTGAGAAAATACGACATCGAGCTGACCACGCAGAATGTCGCCGACAACCAGCCCCAACCTTTCGATGCCGATACCGCGCTGGAGCTGCTCGATGTCTCCTTTCGCCATCCGATCAAGCTGATCGCGAATGCGCTCGGCGTGCCGCCAAAGGAGATGATCGATCGCGGCCGTAAGCATGGCGTGCCCGTGGCGGCGCTGGTCGGCGCGAAAGAGCATGCGCTGCACCAGGTCGCGGCCGGTGTCGATATCCTGGTGGTTCAGGGCACCGAAGCCGGCGGTCACTGCGGCGAAGTCTCGACATTGGTGCTGGTGCCGGAGGTGATCAAGGCCATCAAGCCTATCCGCGACGTGCCGGTGCTCGCGGCCGGCGGCATCATGACGGGGCGACAGATGGCGGCCTGCATGGCGATGGGCGCAGCTGGTGCCTGGACCGGGTCGGTGTGGCTCGCGACCGTGGAGTCGGAGACAAGCGAAATCTTTCGCGAGAAGATGATCGCGGCC
>JAFAUV010000372.1 GCA_019243075.1 Bradyrhizobium sp. | reverse complement strand
CACCGACACCAGGATACTCGATGCGATGCTCGCGCTCCCGCGCGAGGAATTTGTGCCCGATGACAAGCGGGCGCTGGCCTATCTCGACCTCGACCTCGACGTTGCGCAGGCGGGCGCGACCCGGCGCTTCCTGATCAAGCCGATGCTGACCGCCAAACTGCTGCAGGCAGCGGAGTTGGGGGATACCGACAATGTGTTGGTCGTCGGGGCCGCGACCGGATACGCCGCCGCCCTGGCGGGGCGCCTGGCCGGCAGGGTGACGGCCACCGAAAGCGATCCGGCGCTTTGCGCCAAGGGCAGGGAGATCCTGGGCAAGCTCGGGCTTGATCGCAACGTGACCTTTAACAGCGCCGAGGCGGCCGCCGGCGATGCCGCCGGCGCGCCCTATGATGCGATCATCCTCAACGGCGCGTCCGAGATCATGCCGCAGACCTTGTGCGGTCAGCTCAAGGAGGGCGGCCGGCTGCTCGGCGTTTTCGCGATCACACGGCCCTCACGGGCGCTGATCGTGACGCGCTCCCATGGCGACTTCGGGCATCGGACCCTGTTCGATGCCGCAGCACCGCTGCTGCCTGGCCTCGAGCGGATCCCGGCCTTTGTATTTTAGCCCGCATCGAAGCAGCTCGCGGCGCCTTGCCGCACCTGGCGCCCTGCACGCGTTGCAAATCCGGCTCGCGGGGTGGGCCCATAACGGCCAGAATTCCGTTCTGAAATCAGAAGTGTGGCCGGGAAGCTTCAGCGCCAGACTTTCCGCTTGCCTCGCCTTCCGGGTGGTTCCGTCCGGCTTGCCTGCAGCTTATGTTGCAAAGGGTCCTGGGAAAGATAAGTGCCTGCTCATGCACTTGAGCGGGCGATAGAATGAACGGAATAGCAGGAATGTATGGGGTTAAGGTCGCAACCGCAGCTTCGGCTGTGGTTCTCCTGTTGGCACAAATCGGCCCAACGCCGGCCCTGGCTGACACCATTGAGGCTGCGCTCATTCGCGCCTATCAGAATAATCCACAGCTCAACGCCCAGCGAGCGCAGGTTCGCTCCACCGACGAAAACGTTCCCCAGGCACTTTCCGGCTACCGTCCCAAGGTGGCACTGACCGCGAGCGCCGGCTATCAGTATACCGACACGCTCACCACCTCGGGCGGCTCCCCCACCCAGATCGTGCGAACCGAGACCCACGGCACCGATCCACCACGCGCCGTCGGCCTGACCGTGACCCAGACGCTGTTCAACGGCCAGCAGACCGCCAACAGGACACGCGCGGCCGAAAGCCAGGTTTCCGGTGCGCGCGAAGCGCTGCGCGTGCTCGAGCAGACCGTGCTCCTGAACGCCGCCACCATCTACATGGACTATCTGCGCGACTCCGCCATTGTGGAAGTGCAGAAGAGCAACGTGCGGGTGCTCGAACAGACGCTGAAGCAGACCCAGGACCGCTTCAACGTCGGCGAGGTGACGCGCACTGACGTGGCGCAGTCCGAAGCTCAGCTCGCGGCCGGCAAGACCCAGGAATTGACCGCCGAATCCAACCTGGTGACGACGCGTTCGAACTTTCGCCGCATCATCGGCAACGAGCCGCAGAGTCTGGCGCCGGGTTCGCCCGTCGACCGCTTCCTGCCGGGCTCCTTGCCCGGTGCGGTCGAGCTCAGCCTGGTGGAAAATCCGAATGTCACCGCGGCGATGTACGGCATCGACGTGAACTTCCTGCAGGTGAAGATCAATGAAGGCGCACTGCTGCCGACCGTGACCTTGCAGGGCTCGGTGCAGCAGGCCTACGAGCAGACCATGATCACCCCCCGCACGTTCGGCGCCTCGGCGATCGCGCAGGTTTCGGTTCCGATCTATCAGGGCGGCGCCGAATATTCGCTGATCCGCCAGTCCAAGGAAAACCTGGCGCAGCAGCGCCTGAACCTGGAAATGACGCGCGACCAGACCCGTGCGAACACCGTCACCGCCTGGGGTCAGCTGGTGGCCGGCAAGGCGCAGGTGTCTTCGGCCCAGTCGCAGGTGACCGCCTCGGAAGTCGCGCTCAACGGCGTGCGCGAAGAAGCCAAGGCCGGACAGCGCACCACGCTCGACGTGCTCAACGCCCAGCAGGCGCTGGTCAACGCCCGCGTCGCGCTCGTCACCGCGCAGCACGACCGCGTGGTGGCTTCTTATGCGGTGTTGAACGCGGTGGGGCGGTTGTCGCCTCAGGGGCTCAACCTGCCGACGCAGACCTACGATGCCAGCGTGCATTACCAGCAGGTCCGCGATAGCTGGTTCGGCGTTCGCACGCCCGACGGTCGCTGATTCCCCGAAACCGTTTCCAAAAGCGGGGCGCATCGCGCCTCGCTTTTCGATTCTCGTTCCGCTGAGATCGAAAAGGCTCGGTCTGGGGCCCCCGCTCCACAGGCCGTTGCTTGCAATCGTTTTGCCATGACATAGCCTTTGCCAAGGCAATCAAGCGATTCGTGGCACGCATACGGCACCCGGCGACGTCGCTTCGATGCCCTGAGCAGGGCGGGGCCGCGCGATGATTCGCGCCGCGCTTGATCTGGGGACAAGTGAGGCTTGCGGCCAAAAACGCGCAAGCCCGTGCAACCGGAACCGGCAAATCCCGCCGCGCTTGGTGTAAGACAACGCATGCGAGGGCGTTGATGATTTGGAGTCGGAGATGACGCAGCCTGCAAAGGTCCAAGAACCCTCGATGGAGGAGATTCTGGCGTCGATCCGGCGTATCATCGCCGATGACGAGGCCAAGCCGCCGGCAGGCGAGGCCAGGCCGCCGGCAGCCGAAGCGAAGCCGCCGGCCGCTTCCAGGCCTGCGATCGCCGAAAGCAGGCCGGCGATCGCTGAAAAACCGGCCCCGCCGCCAGTGAAGCCGGAAAAGCCGGCTGCGGCTGCCGCCAAACCGGTCATGGCGGACATTCCGCCGTCGAGGATTGCACCGGCGCCGAAGGCCGCGGCACCGAGCCCGCCGCCCGCGCCCGCGGCAGGGGCGGCCAACAGCCAGGACGACATCGACGCGCTGCTGAACGGGCTGGATGAGGCGACCACTGAAGAGGAAATCCGCCCCTCACAGCCTGAGGCCGAGGCCGAGGTGTTCGAACTCACCGACGATATGGCGGTGTCGAGCCCGAGCGTCTCGCCGCCCTCGCAGCCTCCGTTCCACAAGGTCGAGCCCGAGGACGATATCGAGTTTGCGGAATCGGCGGCCTCGCGCGCCATCAACCGGGCTCCGGCTTACGAACCTCCGGCGTTTGACCCGCCACCCGCGCCGCAGGCGCCGATTCTGTCCCAATCGACCGTCTCGGCGGTGGAATCCGCCTTCAATACCCTCGCCCATACCGTGCTCTCCAACAATGCGAGGACGCTGGAGGACCTGGTCAAGGAAATGCTGCGGCCGATGCTCAAATCCTGGCTCGACGACAATCTGCCCGGTCTGGTGGAGCGCATCGTGAAGGCGGAAATCGAGCGCGTCTCGCGCGGAAGGTAGCGGCGGGCCGCCGGCGACCCCATATCGGCACCGAACAAGTCATTTCCGACGGACCGTTTTCCGGAATCCCTGTCATGCGAGCTTGACTTGTGAGGTTGACTTGTAAGGTTGACTTGTGAGGTTGACTTGGCGTGCCCCGGCGGCTTTCTAAGCCCCGTTCCATCGCCGATGTGCCAGCCATGATCGAGAAAAACTACCAGCCCGCCGATATCGAAGGCCGCATGTCCCTGGTTTGGGAGGATGCCCGCGCGTTCCGCGCCGGCCGCCCCGACCGGCGCGACGCCAAGCCCTTCACCATCGTGATCCCGCCGCCGAACGTGACGGGTTCTCTGCATATGGGCCACGCGCTCAATAACACGCTGCAGGACATTCTCTGCCGCTTCGAGCGGATGCGCGGCCGCGACGTGTTGTGGCAGCCCGGCACCGATCACGCCGGCATCGCCACGCAGATGGTGGTCGAGCGGCAATTGATGGAGCGGCAGCTCCCGGGCCGGCGCGACCTGGGACGCGCAAAATTCCTGGAACGGGTCTGGCAATGGAAGGATGAGAGCGGCGGCACCATCATCAACCAGTTGAAACGCCTCGGCGCTTCCTGCGACTGGTCGCGCGAGCGCTTCACCATGGACGAGGGCCTGTCGCGCGCCGTCGTGAAGGTGTTCGTGCAGCTCTATCGCGAAGGATTGATCTACAAGGACAAACGGCTGGTCAACTGGGACCCGAAGCTGCTCACCGCGATCTCCGATCTGGAAGTGCAGCAGGTCGAGGTCAAGGGCAGCCTCTGGTATCTGCGCTATCCGATCGAGGGCAAGACGTTCAGCCCCGACGATTCCGCCAGCTTCATCGTGGTCGCCACCACGCGCCCCGAAACCATGCTGGGCGATAGCGGCGTCGCGGTGAACCCAGCGGACGCGCGCTACAAGCATCTGATCGGCAAGCACGTGATCCTGCCATTGGTCGGGCGCCGGATTCCGATTGTCGGCGATGAATATTCCGATCCCGAGAAGGGCTCCGGCGCGGTCAAGGTGACGCCAGCGCATGATTTCAACGACTTCGAGGTCGGCAAGCGCCACAACCTGCCGCAGATCAACGTGTTCGACCAGGAAGGCGCCATGGCGCTGGTCGGCAACGAGGATTACTTGCGCGGACTGCCGGAGGGCGCCGAGGAACTCGCGGCCGAGCTGCACCATGTCGACCGCTTCGCCGCGCGCAAACAGATCGTCGCGCGGCTGGAGAATTTCGGCTTCCTGGAGAAGATCGAGCCGAACACGCATATGGTGCCGCACGGCGACCGCTCCGGCGTCGTGATCGAGCCCTATCTCACCGACCAATGGTATGTCGACGCCCACACCCTGGCTCAGCCTGCAATATCGGCGGTGCGCTCCGGCCGCACGCAGTTCGTGCCGGATAACTGGTCGAAGACCTATTTCGAGTGGATGGAGAACATCCAGCCCTGGTGCATCTCGCGCCAGCTCTGGTGGGGCCATCAGATTCCGGCCTGGTACGGGCCCGACGGCAAGGTCTTCGTCGCCGAGACCGAGGAAGAAGCCGTCAGCCATGCGCTCGGCTATTATGTCGAGCAGGAGGTCATCACGGCCGAGCAGGGCCGCGAGCTGGCGCTCGACGGCAACAAGCGCGCCGACTTCATCAAGCGCGACGAGGACGTGCTCGACACCTGGTTCTCCTCGGCGCTGTGGCCGTTCTCGACGCTGGGCTGGCCGGACGATGCGCCCGAGGTCAAACGCCATTACCCGACCGACGTGCTGGTCACCGGCTTTGACATCATCTTCTTCTGGGTGGCGCGGATGATGATGATGGGCCTGCATTTCATGAAGGAGGCGCCGTTCTCGACCGTCTACATCCACCGGCTCGTCCGCGACGAGAAGGGCGCGAAGATGTCGAAGTCGAAGGGCAATGTCATCGATCCCCTGGGCGTCATCGACGAGTTCGGCGCCGATGCGCTGCGTTTTGCATTGGCGCGCGGCGCGGCGCAGGGCCACGACATCAAGCTGTCGCCGCAGATGGTCGAGACCAACCGCAACTTCGCGACCAAGCTCTGGAATGCCTGCCGCTTCGCGGAGATGAACGATTGCGTGCAGCCGGAGGTCTTTGATCCGACCAAGGCCAGCGACACGCTCAACCGCTGGATCGTGCATGAGACGGTGCGGGCAACGCGCGAGGTCACCGAGGCGCTGGAAGCCTATCGCTTCAACGACGCCTCGAATGCGATCTATCGCTTTGTCTGGAACGTCTATTGCGACTGGTATCTCGAACTCGCAAAACCGATGCTGACCGGCGAGGAAGGCGTGGCCAAGGGCGAGACGCGCGCAACGGTCGCCTGGGCGCGCGACGAGATCCTGAAACTCCTGCACCCGTTCATGCCCTTCATCACCGAGGAACTGTGGGAGGTCACCGGCCGCCGCGACACCCTGCTCGCGCTGTCGCCCTGGTCGCGCGAGGCGCAGGCCGTGACGCCGGAAGAGCTCGCGCTCACGTCGGCGGCGAACCCGGACGAGCCGATGGTGCCGCCCGTTCTCCTCGACGTCGCGGCGGGCGACTTCACCGACGAGACCGCCGAGGCCGAGATCGGCTGGGTGGTCGATCTCGTCACCGCGATCCGCTCGGTGCGCGCCGAGATGAACATCGCTCCCGCCAAGCTGACCGCGCTGGTGCTGACGGGCGCTTCCCCGGAGATCAGGGCCCGCCTGCCGCGCTGGACCGACGTCATCAAGCGGCTGGCGCGCCTGTCCGACATCTCCTTTGCCGACCGCCCGCCGGAAGGCGCCGTGCAACTCCTCGTGCGCGGCGAAGTCGCGGCGCTGCCGCTCAAGGGCGTCATCGATCTCGCGGCCGAGAAGACCCGCCTCGACAAGGAGATCGCGAAAGCCGACGCCGACATCAAGCGGGTCGACGCCAAGCTCGGCAACGAGAAGTTCGTCGCCAATGCGCCCGAAGAGATCGTCGAGGAGGAGAAGGAAAAGCGCGAGGCCGCGGTCGCGCGCCGCGAGAAGATCGTCGAGGCGCTGAAGCGGCTGCAGGAAGTCGATGCCTGACCACGTCTCGATCCCGGTGCCCGAGCTTCTCGCCGCGCCTCAGGCCGGAAACGGCTTGCTCAGGAATTTCGAGCCCTTCAGCCCGTAGCGCCAGGGCAGATCCGCCGCCTTGGTGATGCCGATCCGCACGCCCGACGCCACGTCCACCGTGGTCTTGCGCGCATGGAGCGCAAACGGCGGCAGATCGAGTGCGAGCCCATTGTGCTCGCGTGTGATGCCGAGCGCTTCGGTCAATTTGCCCGGACCCGAGCACAAGGCGCGCTCGCCCGCCAGTCCGCGCCGCCGCCGCATCGCGGCGAGCCCATGCGTCGGCTCCAGCGCGCGGATCAGGACGGCGCTGGCCGAGCCTTCCTGCTCGCAGACGAAATTCACGCACCAGTGGATGCCGTAGGAGCGATAGACGTAAACATAGCCTGGCGGGCCGAACATCACCCGGTTGCGCGCCGTCGGCCCGTTGTAGGAGTGCGCGGCGGGATCGGTGTGGTGATAGGCCTCGACCTCGACGATCAGGCCGCCGACGCCATCGAACAACAGCGTTGCGCCGATCAGGTCGGGCGCGACCTCATGCACGCTGCGCGCGAAAAAGCCGCGTTTCAGCGGCTTGCCGAGGGCAGGGGCATGATCGCCCTTTTTGGTGCTTGCTGGCATCTTGAGCCGGTGGAATCGGTGACGGAACTGCCGCGAATGCTGCCAATATCCGCCTCGATCTGCTAGCGTCCGTTAGGGCCGGGTTGCGGGCCTCTCGCGGACGGCATAGCTAGAAGGCTTCGCAGCGACTCATCGACACCATGGTCACCCTGATCGACACCATTTCCAATCCCTTGCGCCCGCGTCACCCCGAAAAGGTGAACCGGCCGGATGCGCTCTCGCCGCCGAAGCCGGACTGGATCCGTGTCCGCGCGCCGAACACGCGCGGCTATGCCGATACCCGCAACATCGTCAGGGAGAACGGCCTCGTCACGGTGTGCGAGGAGGCGGGCTGCCCGAATATCGGGGAGTGCTGGGACAAGAAGCACGCCACCTTCATGATCATGGGCGACACCTGTACGCGGGCCTGCGCCTTCTGCAACGTCAAGACCGGCATGCCGGGCAGCCTCGACGCGCACGAACCCGATGATGTCGCCGACGCGACCTTCAAGCTCGGCCTGAGCCACGTCGTCGTCACCTCCGTCGACCGCGACGATCTCGCCGACGGCGGTGCGGAGCATTTTGCCCAGACCATCAGCACGATCCGCGCCCGCTGCCCGGCCACCACCATCGAAATCCTCACCCCCGATTTCCTGCGCAAGGACGGCGCGCTCGAGGTCGTGGTGGCTGCCAGGCCCGACGTGTTCAACCACAATTTGGAAACTGTGCCGTCGCGTTATCTCAGCGTGCGGCCGGGCGCGCGCTATTTCCATTCCATCCGGCTGCTGCAGCGGGTCAAGGAGATCGACCCCACAATCTTCACCAAGTCCGGCATCATGGTCGGCCTCGGCGAAGAGCGCCACGAGGTGCTGCAGGTGATGGACGACCTGCGCTCGGCCGATGTCGATTTTCTCACCATCGGCCAGTATCTGCAGCCGACCCGCAAGCATCACGCGGTGATGCGCTACATTCCGCCGGATGAATTCGAAGGCCTCGAGAAGGTCGCCTACACCAAGGGCTTCCTGATGGTATCGGCGAGCCCGCTGACGCGCTCGTCGCATCACGCCGGCGAGGATTTCGCGAAACTGAAAGCCGCACGCGCGGCGGCCGCCCGCTAGGATCAGATGCCTCGTTTCTCCAACAGGCGCCGGGTGCAGCACCGGGCGGAGCAGATGTTCGATCTCGTCGCCGATGTCGAGCGCTATCCCGAATTCGTGCCGCTCTGCCACGCCCTGAAAATCCGTCAGCGCAAGAACAATCCCGACGGCACCGAAACCGTCATTGCCGACATGACGGTCTCGTTCAAGCTGGTAAAGGAGACCTTCACCAGCGAGGTGACGCTCGACCGCCAGCATCTCAATATCCTGGTGCGCTATCTCAGAGGGCCGTTCGCCAATCTCGAGAACCGCTGGAGCTTCGAGCCGAAGGGCGAGGAGGTCTGCGACGTCGGCTTCTTCATCGCCTATGAGTTCAAGAGCAGGATGCTCGCAACCTTGATGGGCGCGATGTTCGATGCCGCCTTCGCGCGGTTTTCCGCGGCCTTCGAAAAGCGCGCGGACATGATCTACGGCAAGCGGGTGGCGGGGCCGCCGTCGTAAACTCGTCGTGGCGAGCCAAGCGAAGGCCTCCGCCGACACAAGCGGCGCGCTTCAGGGCGGGCGCGTGATCGCCGATGCTTGCATCAAGTTTCACCGGCTTTTACCGCGGAAACTGTTCGAGTCGTTTCGGCTTCCGTCGGCCGTGTCAGCCGCGATTTGAGATTTCAGCAAGAATGGACTGGAAAATTGCTCTGAAATGCCTATACCGGTGTCATGGAACAAGAACAGAAACCATTTTCGGGAAAAGTCGTACGGATAGAGCCGGACGGTTTTGGGATCGTGGAATTCGACCACCGCCTCGGTGCAAATACCCATGGCGTCTTTTCAACGACGATCGGTTCAACTGTGCCGTTCCAACATGTGAAGGCCGGCATGCATGTCCACGGAATTTGCGGAGGTCAGCAACAAGGATCTAGCAGCCGTCAAGATCCTCGAATTGGATTGATCTAACGGACTTAGGTACGGGCGTCGTCGATTGCCGCAGAAGATCATTGATCCGCGCTCTGTGCGCGAGGTTGGCACGATCACGCTCAATATCATCTCAGACGAAGTCCGAGCTTTCGGATATGTGCCTGATTTCAGCGCATGTCTTCCCGGCGATTTGATCTTCTATCGCGATGTGTCGCCGCAAGTGGTTGGCCGAGCGATTTCTCGCGCGCAAAGGGTGGCCGGGTTCGCGGGCGAGCATAGTCGGTGACGCATGTCGCGGTTTTTCTCGGTGATGACTTTGTGGTCGAGGCCCTGCCGTGGACGGGGGTTCGCACCCGGAGCGCTTTTGCGAACGTCACAACTAAGATTATGCGTGTCAGACGTCATCCCGAGTTGGAGTTGAGCGACCGATACAGGCTAGCGATCCGTGCACTTAGATTGCTCGGTTTGCGTTATAGTTGGTGGAAGGCTGTACAAATAGGCTTTCGGTTGTTCGGTGGAGCATGGGGGTCTGGCGGGCCCGTCATGGGTCGCGTAGTGATCTGCAGCAAGGTTTTTTACGATGCGGTTGCCGAAACAACGCGCATTCTACTCGCAGATTGCCCTTTGGATGGAATGACGACACCGGCGCATTTAAGCGCGACGTCGAGCTTGGAAGATGTGGAGGTGAATTGGCTCAGAATACTGCGGGAGTAGTTTTCACGGCCGCGGCCTGCGCTTCACTGCATGTCGGCGCGGCGTGCGTGTCACCCGCGGGCGGACGCGGCTCACGGCGGCGCGCCTGGGCTTGAGCTGCTGCGGGCCGCGGGCAAGCTCCATCAGCATGCGCAGCGCTTCCACCACCGAGCGGTCGCGCACGGCGCTGCGGCCGATCGCCCCGAAACGGTGCTCGCGATGGAGGATGCGGCCGTCGCGGGCGGCGACGGCGAAATGCACGAGGCCCACCGGCTTGCCGGGCGTGGCGCCGCCGGGGCCGGCGATGCCGGTGATCGATACCGCCAGATCGACACCGGCCCGTTCCAGCGCCCCGACCGCCATCTGGGTGGCGGTCTCCTTGCTGACGGCCCCAAAGGTGGCGAGGGTGGAAACTTCGACGCCGAGCATCGCGCGCTTGGCTTCGTTGGAATAGGTGACAAAGCCGCGGTCGATGACGTCGGAGGAGCCCGGGATATCCGTGAGCGCGCCGGCGACGAGGCCGCCGGTGCAGGATTCGGCCGTGGCGATCGTCAGCCGACGGCTGCGGCAGAGGTCGAGCAGCGAGCGGGCGAGGGCGCGGGCGTCGCTGCCGGGCGCCATGTCACTCGCTCCAACCGTCGGCAGACCAGGGCAGGCGGATGGTGGCGCTCGCGGTCGCCGCGATGCCTTCCTCACGGCCGGTGAAGCCGAGCCTCTCGCTGGTGGTCGCCTTGACCGCCACGCGCGAGATGTTCACGCCGGTGATCTCGGCGATGCGGGCACGCATGGTGTCGCGCAGGGGACCGATCTTCGGCCGCTCGCAGATCAACGTCACCTCGAGATTGGCGATGCGGCCGCCGCGTGAGGTGACGCGCTCCACCGCATATTTCAGGAACTGGTCGGAGGAGGCGCCCTTCCACTTCATGTCGCTCGGCGGGAAGTGCGAGCCGATGTCGCCATCGGCCAGCGCGCCCAGGATCGCATCGACCAGGGCGTGGAGGCCGACGTCGCCGTCGGAATGGGCGAGGAAGCCCTTGGTGTGGGGCACGTTGACGCCGCAAATCATCACATGATCGCCCGGGCCGAAGGCATGGACGTCATAGCCGGTGCCGGTTCGGATGTCGCCGAGCCCTGCTGCGAGACGCGATTCCTCGCGGACAAAATCTTCGGGCGTGGTGAGTTTCATGTTGGCAACATCGCCTTCAAAGGTCGCTACCGTCAATCCCATCCATTCGGCGAGCGCCGCGTCATCTGT
>JAFAUV010000342.1 GCA_019243075.1 Bradyrhizobium sp. | reverse complement strand
CAGCGTTGCCACGGCGGCGATACGAAAGGTCCTCGAAAAATGCCTCATCCCGCAATCCCCGGATTGCTGTCGACGCCCTTCAAGGTCACGCCGTTGCCGTAGGGCAGCATGGTCTCGCCCGAGCGCAGATGGTCCGCGAACACATCCCACACCGGCTTGCCGGCCTGCGGATTGACCGAAGCCCAGCCCGCGACCTTGTAGCGCTTGGCCGCTTGCAGCGCGCGGCCATCGTCGAGCCTCAGCTCGGAGATGCGCCGGCCGATCGCTTGTGTCGGCGCGCAGGTGTAGCTCAGGCCGCGAACGCGGACCATGTCGCCACCCTGCTGGTAATAGGGATCGGCGTTGAAGAGGTTGTCGCAGACGTCTTCCAGCACGTCCTTGATCTGTGCGCCGGTCATCGCCTGCACATAGGTTTCCGGATAGGTGATGGCAGTTTCCGCGAGCAAATCTTCCATGGTGAGCGGCTGGCCCGCGAGCGCCGTGGTGCCCCAGCGGAAACCCGGCGAGAACGCGATCTCGGCATCGAGCCGGCTGCGCAGCGCGTCGCAGATGAGCTGGTCCATCGAGCCGGAAAAATTGTCGCGGCGGTAGAGCAGACGGTCGGCGGTCGCGACCTTGTCGGCCCAGGTCCTCGTGACCGTGGCATGCAGCCGGTCGACCAGCGCCTGCATGGCGGCATCGGGCTTCAGGAGCTCGGAATAGACCGGCAGCAGCCTATAGCGATAATCCTTGAGCCGGCCCCTGGCGAGATCGAGATCGAGCACGGCCAAGAACTTGCCGTTCGATCCGGCATTGGTGACCAGCGTGGCGCCGCCGGAATTCTGCACCGGCACCGGCTGCGGCACGGCGTCATGGGTATGGCCGCCCAGGATGACGTCGATGCCGCTGACGCGGCTGGCGAGCTTGAGGTCGACATCCATGCCGTTGTGCGACAGCAGCACGACACCATCGACCTTGTCGGTGTCGCGATGCAGCGTGACCAGCTTTTGCAGCTCCTCGTCGCGGATGCCGAAGGTCCAGTCGGGCGTAAACCGTTTCGGGTGCGCGATCGGCACATAGGGAAAGGCCTGTCCGATCACGGCGAGGCGGTAACCGCCGATCTCCTTGATGGTGGAAGGCTTGAATACGCGGCCTGACGGCGGATCGAAGGCTTCTGCATCGTTGAATTTGGCCTCCTCGGTGAGGAAGACATTTTGCGCCAGGAACTCGCCCCTGAAATTCGCGAGATTCCGTCGCAAGGCCTCCTCGCCATAGGTGAACTCCCAATGGCCGGTCATCGCCTCGATGCCGAGCAGATTGGCCGCCTCCACCATGGCTGCGCCTTGCGTCGAATTGGCGAGCCCGGTGCCCTGCCAGAGGTCGCCGCCGTCGAGGAGCATCGCGCGGTGCTCGCCGACGTCGTTGCGCAAGGTGTCGATCAGCGTCTTCAGCTGCGCGAAGCCGCCGAGCTTGCCGAAGCGCGCGGCGGATTTCTCGAAGTCGAGGGAAGTGAAGGCATAGGCCTCCGCGCTGTCGGGGCTGATGCCAAAGTGGTCGAGAAAGGCCTTGCCGACCAGATGCGGCGGTTTGCCCGCCTGATCGCCGATGCCGATATTGACGCTTGGCTCGCGGAAAAACCCCGGCTGCAATTGCGCATGGGTGTCGGTCAGATGCAGGATGCGCGCGTTGCCGAAGCGCTCGAGGTTGTAGATGCTCGGATTGTCGGCAGCACGCGCGGCGCGAAGCGCGCCGGCTGACAAGACAGTGGCGCCGGATAGCTTTAGAAAATCCCGCCGTCGGATTTTCATTCGCGAACTCGCCTCGACCTGTTCAGCGGATTTCCATGTCTTTCCAGCGTTCGCTTTCGCTGGTCGCCTGGAACACCGATGCCTTTGCCAGCGCCTCGGCCTCCTTCGCCGCGGTGATGGCCGCGGCAAAGTCGCCGGCCGCCGCAGCCTTCTTCGCGGCCGCCAGCTGCGCTTCGGTCGGGGTCCATTCGTTGCGCAACCAAGCGGCCTGTTTTTCGGCGGCTGCGGCCGCGGCAAAAGCCGCCTCGTAGTCCTGTTCGGAAGCGGCAAGCGCGGGCATCGCTCCCGCCAAGAGCAACACCGCGAGCAACACCGCGGCAAAGCCCAGATTCCGCACCAGATTCTTCACCAGCTTCTTCATGGCCGCGCCCCCGGACCGGAAATCGGCAGGCCGTTCGAGACATAGGACAGGAAATATTCGAGATCGCGATACTCATCCGATTGCGGTTCGAGCGGAACCGCGCGGGTCTGGCTGTTGCAGGTGACCAGACGCCGGCTGATCGTGCCCATGCCGCTCCATTCCGAACGGTAGATCGGCATCGCGTTCAGAATGCCGAGCGCGGGCGCCAGCACCTCGGCGCGGATGCGCTCGCCCGGGCTCTGCACATGGCAGGTGGCGCAGGAGAAATTGAGCTGGCCGCGGCGGGTGTAGAAATAGCGCTTGCCGTTCTCGTAAGCCTGCAGCGCGCGCGGATCGTTTGGGATCTTGATGTCAAAAGGCTTGCCGCGCGAGGTGAAGGCCATATAGGCGGTGAGCGAGGCCATCTCGTCGTCGACATAGGAATAGGGCGCTTCGCCGTTGGCTTCGCGGCAGCGGTTCAGCGCCAGTTCGAGGGTGACGACCTTGCCTTCCTTCTCGTCGAAATAGGGATAATTCTGCCGGATGCCGAGGCCGCCGTTCGGGAAGCAATCGGCATAGGTCTTGCCGTTCCCAAACGGCGTTGCGAACACCTCCTTGCCCGCCTCGAGCGAGAATTCGTAAGGAGGGAATTGCTCCTTCTCCTCCCACTGCTTGCGCATGTCCTCATTCATGGAATAGGGACCGTTGACGAAATCCTCGAACTTCACCTGCGGAAACTTGTCGGTGAAGTATTTCTGGAAAGCCTTCGCATCCGCCGCCGGATCGATCTTGTCGGGCGCGGCGATCGCGGAAGCCGCAACGCACGCCAGCACGCCGCCCACCAGCGCGGCGATCGCGGACAAGAAGATGTGGCGAGCGTGCATGGTCAACTGATCTTTGCCGTGGTGGAGTCGGTCGCGCCCTTGTTGTCCATCCAGTTGATCTTGAGGTCGTCGCCCTTGGCGCCCCCCTTGAAGCTGAATTTCACATAGGGGTCTTTGGAGACCGCCGCGCCCCAATTGGCGAGAAAGACCGTCCTGCCGCCATGCTCGAAGGTGAGCTGCTGGATGAAATGCGCAGGTATGATCTGTCCCTGCGCGTCCTTGACGAAGCCGGAATCCATCGGATGCTGGATCAGCGCCTGCACCTCGGTGGTATCGCCGCTCACGGTGGCGCGCACGCGAATGGTGGATGCCATGGTTGGTTACCTTTGGCTCGTTACCCTTTCATCAGCCGCCGCAGCCGCCGACGGTGACTTTGACTTCCTTGGTCGCCGAATAGAGCTTGCCGGCGGATTCCACGATCGCGATCACGTTGCAGGTCTTTGCCATCTTCAGCCGGTTGGCGACCGCAGGCACGGTGCCCTCCGGAATGACATAGAACGCGGCCAGCGCGTTCGGGTTCTCGCTGACCAGAAATGAGATCGAGGTCACGGCGGTGAGCGCGGTCGCGACCGCGATCGGCACCACCGCGCCATTCTCGGCGATCTCGGGCGCATCGAGCTTGACCTTGTCGGACGCTTCGGCGGTCTTGCCATACAGCGCCTTGATCGCATCCGCATCGCCCTTCTGCCTGAAAGCGTCCTCCGGATATTTGTCGTTGGCCGCGGCCACCGCCGGCACCGTGCCAAAACCGAGGCCGACCAGCGCGACGGAGCCCGCGCCTTGCAGCACCAGGCGGCGCGAGAACGAGGGACTGCCGCAGGTCATCACCATCTCCGTCATAGCGTCAGCAGGAAATCGACCACCGCATCGATCTCCTGTTCGGTCAGAATGCGGTTGCGGCCAAAGGGCGGCATCGCGGTCAGCGGATTGCGTCTGGTCTCGTCGGTGACGATCGCGATCAGTTCGTTGCGGTCGTATTTGCCCTTCAGCTCCTTGAGCTCCGGCCCGATGGTGCCGGGCAGATCGCCGCCCCTGATCTGGTGGCAGGTCAGGCAATTGCCCCTGCCGCGGTCAAAGGCGATGTTCTGCCCCTCGGCCGCGCCCGATTGCGCCTGCGCAACGCCAGCAAACAGCGCCAGCGCGGCGGCGAAAGCGAATGTTGCGGGATGGATCAAGGTCGTTTCCGGCGGCGGTTTCTTGGCGAGGATGGAAAGTCAAAAGCACAAAGGCCATGTTCTGGCAATCCGGACTATCGGCGTCGCGAAATGGGGTTAAAATGCGCTCCCGCGTTTTGCAACGGAGCCGCCGATGGCCGAATACGTCGTGGAATTCGGCAAGGACGGCCGCCCCGTCGAAGCCGACGGCCGCCTCGACGGCGCGGCCTTTCACCGCAACCACGCGCCGATCTGGGCGGTGCTGGAGCGGTTCCTCGCGGGGACGGTGGGCGATGTGCTGGAGGCCGGCAGCGGCACCGGCCAGCATGTGGTGCATTTCGCCCGTCAGGCGCCCGGCATCACCTGGTGGCCGAGTGACCTCAACGAAGCGCATCTGAAAAGCATTTCGGCCTGGCGCGCGCATGCGGGACTGCCGAACATCCGCCCCCCGCTCGCAATCGATCTCTCCGATCCCGCCTGGTGCAGGGAGATGAGCGATGGCGGCGGGCCAAGGAACCTGCGCGCGGTGTTCTGTGCCAACGTGATCCACATTGCGCCGTGGCGCGTGGCCGAAGGCCTGTTCGCCGGCGCGGAGCGATATCTGGCAAACGGCGGCCTGTTGCTGCTCTATGGTCCGTTCAAGCGCTACGGCAGGCACACTGCCATGTCCAACGCCGTGTTCGACACCAGCTTGCGCGAGAGCAATCCCGAATGGGGCGTACGCGACATCGCCGATATCGAGCCGCTTGCCGCGCGGCACGGCCTCGCCTGGCGCGAGACCGTGGAGATGCCGGCGAACAATCTGGTCGTTGTGTTCGCAAAAACCTGACCGAACCGGCGACGGCGCGGCTTGCGGCAATCGACGGGTTTGCCGAATCCGGCATCCGACGCGCGCTATTGCCAGGTGCTGACATTTCGATCGGCATCGAAGCGATCCGATCTGGCGGAGTTTTGCTCCGTTCCCACATGATGTCGTTCGAAAACCGGGAGCTCGTCATTGGACGCCTCAAGCCCGATCGTGATCGACGAAGGCTCCGCCCGCTACGAGGGCTGGCGGATCGTCGCGGCATGTTTCCTGGTCGCGACCTTCGGCTGGGCGTTCGGCTTCTACGGCCAGAGCGTCTATCTCGCCGAACTGCACCGCGCGCATGGCTGGCCAGCCTCTCTGATCTCGGGGGCGACCACCTTCTTCTACCTGTTCGGCGCGCTGGTCGTCGTTTTCGTCAGCGAGGCGGTGAAGAAATTCGGTCCACGCAACTGCCTCGTCGCCGGAACCTGCGCGACCGCGGCGGCGGCGATCGCCCTCGGGCAGGTGCGTGAAGCGTGGCAGCTCTATATCGCCGATGCGATGCTGGCGTTCGGCTGGGCC
>JAFAUV010000368.1 GCA_019243075.1 Bradyrhizobium sp. | reverse complement strand
AGGCGCGGTCATGCGTATCTTCCTGATCACGGGATCGTCGATCGGTGTCGTCGGCACGCTCGTCGGCTTCATCGTCGGACTCTTGATCTGCCTGAACATCGAATCGATCCGGCAATTCCTGTCCTGGCTCACGGCGACCGAATTGTTCGACCCGACTTTGTATTTCTTGTCGAAGCTGCCTGCCGAGATCGACGTCGGCGAAACCTCGGCGGTCGTCATCATGGCGCTGACGCTGTCGTTCCTGGCGACGCTCTACCCGTCTTGGCGCGCCGCGCGCCTCGATCCGGTCGAAGCGCTGCGATACGAGTGAGGAATTGATGGCGGAGGGGGCGAAGGCGCAGGATGTACCGGTGGTCTATCTCCACGAGATAAAGCGTCAGTACATGCAGGGTGACGCGCCGCTGGTCATCCTCGACGGCGCCAAGCTCGCGCTGTGGGCGGGTCAGTCCGTGGCGCTGGTCGCGCCGTCAGGCTCGGGCAAGTCGACGCTGTTGCACATCGCAGGGCTGCTCGAGAGCCCGGACGACGGCGAGGTCTATGTCGCGGGCGCGCCGACCTCGCAACTTTCTGACGTGGAGCGCACCCAGATCCGCCGCAACGACATCGGCTTCGTCTACCAGTCGCATCGGCTGCTGCCGGAATTCTCCGCGGTGGAAAACGTCATGCTGCCGCAGATGATCCGCGGCCTGAAGCGCTCCGAGACGGTCAAGCGTTCGACCGAGATATTGACCTATCTCGGGCTTGCCGACCGCTTGAAGCACCGGCCGGCGGAGCTCTCGGGCGGCGAGCAACAGCGGGTTGCAATCGCGCGCGCGGTGGCGAACGCGCCGCGGGCGCTGCTGGCCGACGAGCCCACCGGCAATCTCGACCCGAACACCGCCGATCATGTCTTCCAGGCGCTGGTGCAGCTTGTGAAGGCGACCAACGTCGCCATGCTGATTGCGACCCACAATATGGAGCTCGCCGGCCGCATGGATCGCCGGGTATCGATCGTCGACGGCCACATCGTCGAGCTTGAATAGATTAATCGCCGTCTCTATCCCCGGCGAGGCAGCACGGGGCGATCAGGCTGTATTGGCGTTCGAGCATGTCGGCGCATCAGCTGGCGCCGAGAGCGCGCCGAAAAGCCGAGAACAAGAGCCGCTCAATAGGCGCGGTGCCTTCGCTGCCAGACGACCGGCGGCCGGTCCATCCCGGCATTCGCCAGATAGGGATTGAGCACACATTGTGCGCTGCGTCCCGAAGCGCTCGCGTTGCACTGGCCGATCGAACTGTAGGTGCAATCGTAATAGGTGGCCGGGCCATATTGGTGCAGGCACACCGGATAGTCGCGACCGTAGGTCTGGGCCGACGCAGGCAGAGCCAGCAATATGGTCCCGATGGCAAATGCCGCCACGGCTGAAGTGCGCATACCCGTTCTCCTTCGCATGCGATGGGTACAGCAGCAGCCGTGCGAAGTATGGTCAACTCACATTCGCGCGCATCGGCGGGCGCCGCCTGGGAGCATGATCCGGGAAAATGGAAACCGGCTTTCCGGAACGATCGCGCTAGAAGCATGATCCGGAAAAGTGTGCAGCGGTTTTCCGAAAAGATCATGCTCAAACAAAAAGATAGAGCGAGATGACGATTCGAAGAAACGTCATCCCGCTCTAATAGCGCGGGTAGATGTTCGGCGGCACCGGAATGTAGGTTGGCGGGAACGGCCGGTTGCGGTTCTGGAAGGCGTAGGGATCGTCCGACGGACCGGCGTAATAGGGATTGGCGATGCAATTGAGATTGCGCCCCGACGCCGTGGCCAGGCATTGCGCATAGGTATCGAAGGTGCAGTTGCTCAGCCCGTTATATTCCTCGCCGCCCTGGATGCAGAACGCATGCTTGATGCCGACGGCCTGGGCGGGCGCCGTGCCGATCAACGCGAGTGCAGTTACGCCGAGCGCGGCCACCACGATATTACGCATCAAAACCTCCTGAACGATTCCGCTCGCCACTTTTACGACTCAATTGCGTCACGTCTCGCCTTGCCCGCTTTGTCAGTAATGCGACATATGACCACTGCAAGCTAAAAAGTTCCAAGAAATGCCTGCAACACAACATTAATTTGCGTTCAGGCGCGGCTCGCTTTCCAGCTGAGTGTTGCGGTCGAGTTACAGCAATTCGGGCGCACGCTGTTTATGAGGCTCGTGATGGCCTGGGGGCCACTAAACTGGAAATGGAATCCAAGAATGAAGAAGCTGATGTTCGTTACCGCAAGCCTGCTCGCGCTCGGCGCAGTAGCGCCCGCGGTTGCGGCCGATCTGCCGGCGCGGACCTACACCAAGGCTCCGCCGCTGGTTCAGGCCGCCTATGACTGGAGTGGTTTCTATATCGGTATCAATGGTGGCGGCGCCACCGGCCGCACCACCTGGAATCTCGTCGGCGGTCCAACGGAAGGCAGCCACGATGCGACCGGCGGCACTGTCGGTGGTCAGATCGGCTATCGCTGGCAGCAGGGTCCGGTAGTGTTCGGCGTGGAAGCGCAGGGCAACTGGGCGGACTTCACCGGCAACAATGTGAGCCTGGCGATTCCGGGCGATCGCAACCAGACCAAGATCGATGCCTTCGGCCTGTTCACCGGCCAGATCGGCTACGCCTGGAACAACGCCCTGCTCTATGTGAAGGGTGGTGCCGCCGTCGTCGACGACAAGTACTCAATCGTCGGCGCCGTCACCAACGCCTTCGTCGCTTCCACCAGCGATACCCGCTGGGGCGGCACGGTCGGGGTCGGCTTCGAATACGGCTTCGCTCCGAACTGGTCGTTCGGCGTCGAGTACGATCACCTGTTCCTGGGCTCGTCGACCGAGAACTTCACGACGCCTGCCGGCGTGTTCGTCGGTTCCGACAGCATCAAGCAGAATGTCGACCTCTTCACGGCCCGCGTGAACTACAAGTTCGGCGGCCCGGTGGTGGCGCGCTACTAAGCGTCTCTGGCTTTACGGCGGATCGAAAGGCCCCGGCTCCGGCCGGGGCTTTTTATTTGGGAATTGAATTACCCGCAAAAAGTGCGGACATCGCGCCGGTTAACCAAGCGCGGGCTTTTTCGAATCTGGCATGTCACCAGCCTCTTGCCTCTGGAACAAAAAAGGAACAATGTTCTCTCTATGTTCCTGACAGGGAGGCTGTGGTGTTGCGGATTTTCGTGGAAGAGGCGGCGGCGCTGGCATCGATCACGCTGTTTGTGGGCATGGTGGCCGTCTGGGCCCAGCTCATCGCCCAGTTCTGATTTTTTTCGAGGGACCTCGTAGTGGGGAAAAGCCGGATGACGCAGCCTGTTTGCGCCTTCCGCGTGGACTCCGCTGGCTTGAGGCCGCACCATCGGCCTGAGTCGGCCTTGAGGTCGCTTCGCGCTCCTCAAGCCCGACCAGCGAGTCCCCCGGTTAGCGAGCCCCCGATCAGTCAAGCATGTCCAGCGCCGGATTCATCCATCTCCACGTCCACTCGGCCTATTCGCTGCTGAAAGGCTCGATCAAGATCGCCAAGCTCGGCGAGCTCGCCAAGGCCGACCGCCAGCCGGCGCTGGCGCTGACCGACACCGACAACATGTTCGGAGCGCTCGAATTTTCCGACAAGATGGCGAGCTATGGCATCCAGCCGATCGTCGGCTGCGAGCTTGCGGTGGATTTCGGCGACCAGGACCCGAATGCGCGCAATGCCGCGCCGCCGTCGCGGCTCGTGCTGCTGGCGGCGCGCGAGCGCGGCTATCGCAGCCTGATGCGGCTCAATTCGCGCGCATTCCTGGAGACGCCGGTCCATCAGACCCCGCATCTCAAGTTCGACTGGCTGAATGGCGAGGCCGAGGACGTCATTGCGCTGACCGGCGGCCCGGATGGACCGATTGCGCTCGCGCTCGGCGCCGGCAATTTCGAGCTGGCGGCGGCCCGCTGCGATCGTCTTGCGGCGCTGTTCGGCAACCGCCTCTATGTCGAGCTGCAGCGTCACGGCATGGAGAGGGAGCGTCGCGTCGAAGGCGGCCTGGTCGATCTCGCCTATGGCAAGGGCCTGCCGCTGGTGGCAACCAACGAGCCCTATTTCGCCGGCAATGACGATTACGAGGCTCACGACGCGCTGCTCTGCATCGCCGGCGGCCGGCTGATCGCGGAGACCGACCGCGAGCAGCTCACCCCCGATCACCGGTTCAAGACCCGGGCCGAAATGGCAGTCCTGTTCGCCGACATTCCGGAGGCGCTGGCTTCGACCGTCGAGATCGCCGAGCGCTGCTCGTTCCGGCCGATGACGCGCAAGCCTATCCTGCCATTCTTCACCGTCGGGGCCGCGTCGAGCTCGGACGCGGCCGCCGATGAAGCCGCCGAACTGAAGCGGCAGGCGGAGGAGGGGCTCGCCAGCCGTCTGCGCGTGCACGGCCTGTCGCAGGGCGTGACGGAAGAGGACTACGGCAAAAGGCTCGCCTTCGAGCTCGATGTCATCACCCGCATGAAATATGCGGGCTATTTCCTGATCGTGTCCGACTTCATCAAATGGGCCAAGGGGCACGGCATTCCGGTCGGCCCGGGTCGCGGCTCGGGCGCGGGCTCCCTGGTCGCCTGGGCGCTCACCATCACCGATCTCGATCCGATCAAATTCGGCCTGCTGTTCGAGCGTTTCCTCAATCCGGAGCGCGTCTCGATGCCGGACTTCGACATCGACTTCTGCCAGGACCGCCGCGGCGAGGTGATCGCCTATGTGCAGCAGCGCTACGGCCGCGACCAGGTGGCGCAGATCATTACCTTCGGCACGCTGCAGGCGCGCGGCGTGCTGCGCGATGTCGGCCGCGTGCTGCAGATGCCCTATGGCCAGGTCGACAAGCTCACCAAGCTGGTGCCGCAGAACCCCGCGGCGCCGGTGACGCTGGCCGCAGCGATTGCCAGCGAACCGAAACTGCAGGCGTTCCGCGACGAAGACCCGGTGGTGGCGCGAGCCTTCGACATCGCCCAGCGCCTGGAAGGCCTGACGCGGCACGCCTCGACGCATGCCGCCGGCATCGTGATCGGCGATCGTCCCTTGAGCGAGCTCGTGCCGCTCTATCGCGATCCCAAATCCGACATGCCGGTGACCCAGTTCAACATGAAATGGGTCGAGCCGGCCGGGCTCGTCAAATTCGACTTCCTCGGACTGAAGACGCTGACCGTGCTCGATGTCGCGGTGAAGCTTCTGAAGCAGCGCAACATCCACGTCGATCTCGCGACGCTGCCGATCGACGACCCTAAAAGCTACCAGATGCTGGCGCGCGGCGATGTGGTCGGCGTGTTCCAGGTTGAAAGCCAGGGCATGCGCCGCGCGCTGGTCGACATGCGTCCCGACCGCTTCGAGGACATCATCGCGCTGGTCGCGCTGTACCGGCCGGGTCCGATGGCCAACATCCCGACCTATTGCGCGCGCAAGCATGGCGAGGAGGAGCCGGAATATCTGCATCCGATCCTGGAGCCGATCCTGAAAGAGACGTTCGGCGTCATCATCTACCAGGAACAGGTGATGCAGATCGCCCAGCAAATGGCGGGCTATACGCTGGGCCAGGCCGACCTGCTGCGACGCGCGATGGGCAAGAAGATCCGCGCCGAGATGGAAAAGCAGCGCGCGGTCTTCGTCGAAGGCGCGGTCAGGAACGGCGTGCCGAAGGGGCAGGCGGAAACCATCTTCGAGCTGCTCGCGAAATTCGCCGACTACGGCTTCAACAAGAGCCATGCGGCGGCTTACGCGCTCGTCTCCTACCACACCGCCTATATGAAGGCGCACTATCCGGTGGAGTTCCTGGCGGCTTCGATGACGCTGGAATTGAACAACACCGACAAGCTCTCCGAATTCCGTTCTGAAGCGCAGCGGCTCGGCATCAAGGTGGAGGCGCCCAACATCAACCGTTCGGGTGCGACCTTCGAGGTCGGCGACGACACGATCTATTACGCGCTCGCCGCGTTGAAGGGAGTGGGGCCGCAGGCGATCGAGCAGATCGTCGGTGAGCGCAACAAGGGGCTGTTCACCTCGCTTGCGGATTTCGCCGCGCGCGTCAATCCGCGTGCCATCAACAAGCGCATCATCGAAAGCCTCGCCGCCGCCGGCGCCTTCGACACGCTGGAGCCGAACCGCGCCCGGGTCTTTGCCGGCGCGGACGCGATTCTCGCCGCCTGCCAGCGCAGCCATGAGGCCGCGACCTCAGGGCAGAACGACATGTTCGGCAACGCCGCCGATGCGCCGACCATCATGCTGCCCAATGTCGAGCCCTGGCTGCCGGCCGAGCGGCTGCGCCGCGAATATGATGCGATCGGCTTCTTCCTCTCCGGCCATCCGCTCGACGATTACGCAACCGTGCTCAGGCGGCTGCGGGTGCAGTCCTGGGCGGAATTTTCGCGCGCGGTGAAGACCGGTGCCACCGCCGGCAAGGTCGCCGCCACCGTGGTCTCGCGCATGGAGCGGCGCACCAAGACCGGCAACAAGATGGGCATCATCGGACTGTCCGACCCGACCGGACATTTCGAGGCGGTGCTGTTCTCCGAAGGGCTCGCGCAATATCGCGACGTGCTGGAGCCGGGAGCT